>CAVALT010000333.1:0-2007 GCA_963589455.1 Clostridiales bacterium | reverse complement strand
CCTTCTCAGCTGAAACAAGCTTCTCAATATTTGCATCCTCAGCCTGCTCAAGCTGAGCTGCTGTAATCTTGCCAGCCTCAAAGTCTGCTCTTGCTTCCTTAATCTCAGGTGTTCTGAGGAAGCTTCCTACTATATCATATCTGTATGGTGCCTTGCTCATGGTCTTATTCTCCTTTGCCTATTATTTCAGTAAGTTTTATACGGATTATATTAGAGAGTCCGCAATAAGTAAAATATAAAGCTTTTAAGGTTTGTTATAGTTTTAAACTATATCAACTCAATCCTGCTGCGCTGCAACGGATCCGCGTAAAGCTCTTATGGGTGCTTAACCGGATATTCTGCCTGATACGCTAAACAGGGTCTGCCCCTTGCTCTGCCTGTCATTCAACTTGCGCTCCTCTGATTATTCCTCTATATGCTCCAGCCGGTACTCTGCTGTCACGGCAAGAAAGCTTTCGCCGTACTTTGCAAATTTATTCTCGCCCACACCCGATACCTCCAGCATCTCTGCCTTATTCATAGGGGCCTTAGCTGCCATATCCGTAAGAGTCCTGTCACTGAAAATGATATAGGGCGGCATGTTTTCCTCTCTTGCTATCCTAAGTCTCAGCTCTCTCAGTTTTTCAAACAGATCCATGCCTGATGCCGTAAGCGATTCTGCGGTCTTAACCTGCTTCTTTGACTTTGTTTTCTTCTCGGGAAGCTTATCCTCATCCGTTATTTTCACCAGAACACGGGTCTCAGGATTTTTAAGTGCTCTGATATCTCCGAGACCTATAGTCTGATAATCCCCGACTCTGAGAAAGCCGCTGATAATAAGCTGATCCATCAGCCGTCTTATAAGCTTTTTCCCGACAGAGGCCAGTGCACCGTAGGATCTGTATTCGGTCGCTCCGATTTCAGCAAGCCGTGCGGTTTTTGCGCCTGCAGCAGTATCTATGATAATTGTCTTGCCGAATCTTCCTCTTGCTTCATAGACACAGTTAATAAGCTGCTTGGCCTCCTCAGTCATATCCAAAGTTTCAAAGCTGCGCAGACAGTTTCCGCAGTTTCCGCAGGCTTTATCCGGATGCTCCCCGAAATATTCCAGAATATAGCTGCGCAGACACTCTGTCGTAGTGCAGTAGCCCTCCATCAGCCGCAGTCTCTCGGCATCTCTTTCAGCGGCAAGCGTTCTTTCCGACGCCGAAAGCTCCGTCATCTCCTTATGCTCAAGAAGGAATCTGTTTATTATCACATCCTGTGCGGAGAACAGGAGAATGCATCTCGAATTAAGACCGTCTCTGCCCGCACGGCCTGCCTCCTGATAATAATTTTCCATGCTCTGCGGCATATTGTAATGGATAACAAATCTCACATTTGACTTGTCTATACCCATTCCGAATGCATTTGTAGCTGCAATGATGCTCGTATAATCATATACAAAATCATCCTGCATCTTCTTTCGCTCGGCATTGCTCATGCCCGCATGATATTTTCCGGCAGCAATTCCATGCTTCTTCAGAAGCTCATAAACATTTTCCGTATTTTTCCTGGTCGCGCAGTAGATAATTCCGCTTTCTCCCGGATGCTGCTTAATATAGTCAAGGATAAACTGATCCTTGCTCCTCGGTCTCTCAACCTGAAAGAACAGATTTTCACGGTCAAAGCCGGTCACAAGCGTAAACGGATCAACCAGCCCGAGCATATGAACAATATCAGCCCGGACATTTTCAGTAGCAGTTGCGGTAAATGCGCTGATAACCGGGCGCCTGTCAAGCTGCTTTACAAATTCCGCAATCTTCATATAGCTCGGCCGGAAATCCTGTCCCCACTGCGATATGCAGTGCGCCTCGTCCACCGTAAGCATGGAAATATTTATATGCTTTGCAAGATTTAAAAAACCCTCATTCAGCAGACGCTCAGGAGCCACGTAGATAATTTTGTAAAAGCCCTGCTTTGCTCTCCTTATAGTATCGAAGAATATTCTGTCGGTCAGCGTGCTGTTGATATATGCTGCGGATATTC
>CAVALT010000332.1:0-2028 GCA_963589455.1 Clostridiales bacterium | reverse complement strand
CGGTGTAACTGTAGACGGCAGGAAGCCGGACGGTTGGAAAACCTCAGACGGAAAGTCTGTTACAGCTTATACGACCGTGACGAGCAAGCTGGATCTGTATGCGGTCTTTGATGTCTCACTTACAGGAGCTGTAAGCAATGAAGATCTCACATACAACTCGGCAGTGATCAAGGGAAGCACCACAGGCAGCACCGTGTACGCAATAACAGCAGAGCTATACGGCGAGGGCAAGACCGCAGCAGAGATTACGGCAGCAGGAGAAAAGGCAGAGACAGGAACCGTTAAGGCTGTAATTGCTGCTGACGGCACATATTCCATCGAGCTTACAGGCCTTGAGCCGTGCAGCTCCTATACCTATTATCTGGCGGCAAAAAGCACTGCCGGAGATTATTCTGATGTGCTGAAGGTGACATTTACAACAAATGAGCACCAGCTTACCGAAGCGGATTTCCAACATACCGGCGATCTGACACATACATATGACGGCAAGACCTATCCGGAGACATTTACTATACAGCCGACGGATGACAACCAGATAAGTAAGAGCTTTGAAATTAAGGAAATCAAGTTTGCTAAAAAGCAGGAAAACGGAGAATACAGCAGCATACTGACAACTGACAGACCGAAGAATGCAGGAACCTACGGTGTATATGTAACGACTGAAAATGAGGCGGACGGAATCGTCGGTGTACAGGAGTTCCGTGTACAGGATATCACGATAGAAAAGGCAGATGTTAAGAATGGCTGGTTCACTGCTCCGAATTCCATAAAATACGGAGTGGACAGCGATGCAGAGCTGATGCCGAAGCTTGCTGACGGCTATAAGGACTATATCACGGAGTCGGACTGCGGAACGGTAAGCTATGCGCTGTATAAGGATGAGGACTGCACGCTTCCTTTAACGCGAAACGATGACGGACACTATGATGTCACAGATAATCTGAGCGCTGAGTATTCGATCTATTACATGGGCATAACCTGTAACGGAAGTGAAAATGTCAATCCGGCGACTGCCCCCGTCAAGCTTGGCGAAATAAAATTTGAACGTGCGGACAATGCAATCGAAGGACTTTCATGCGAGGGCATCAGCTATGGCGGCACACCGTCTCCGCAGGCAAAGGCAACATATGGAACTATCACATATACCTACAGTCAGACACCTAAAGATGCGTCAAGCTTTAAGCCATGGAGCGATACCAATGAAGCAGGAGAGTGGTATGTAAAGGCGAAGGCCGAGCGGACCCTTAATTATACTGAGGCTTCTGATACGGAGAAGTTCACGGTCAGCAAATCACAGCTTGTACCGGAGATAGCATCGATAGAATCCAAGAAATATGACGGAAAAACAGCTGCCACAGGAAGCCTTAAGCTTATCGTTGCAGAGGGGAGCTATATCCCGCAGAATGATGAAGATTCCGTCAATGCACCGGATGCGGCAACTGCAGCATATGCATGGACATCGAGTGATGCCGGAACAAGGACTGTAAATGTTAAGGACGTCGTGCTTAAGGACAGCCTGACTAAGAATTATGAGCTGACAGAGACCACACTTACTGATGTAAGCTTCGGCGATGCACAGATCACAAATGCAGAGCTTGAGGATGTCACAGCAGCTCAGAACGGAGCACTTACCTATAATAAGGGCAGTCAGAGAGCAAACATAGCGACAACGGGAAAAACTGTTGATGACAGTCCGGTAACATTTACATATGCAGGATCAAAGGAAGAGCTGGAGTCAGCTACGAAGACAGAGGTTCCGTCATTTACCGATGCAGGAAAGTATACCGTCTGGTATAAGGCATCGGCTACGAACCATAATTCTGTCACAGGCAACTTTGAGGTTGTGATCGCTCCGGCACCGCTGAGTGTAACAGCTCAGAACCAGACGATAACAGCCGGGGATGCCGTACCGGAGTATAAGGTTGCATACGAGGGCTTTGTTGGAGGCGATGATGAACAGGTGCTGGGCGGAACGCTGCAGATAAACTGCGCATATACGCCGGAGAGCAAGGCAGGAGCATATGACAT
>CAVALT010000331.1:0-2039 GCA_963589455.1 Clostridiales bacterium | reverse complement strand
GCTGGTACTATCTCAATGCAGACGGCAGCATGGCAGCAGGCTGGCTGCAGCTTGGCAGCATCTGGTATTACCTTGATGCAGACGGAAAAATGGCAGTCGGAGACCGCGTTATAGACGGAAAGAAGCAGACCTTCAGAGCAGACGGCAGCTGGGTCGGCTGAACCGGCATGATCGGCTGAATCGGAAGATTTAAGGAAATGGGGCTGTGCACTACTGATTTTAAATCGGTGGTGCACAGCCTCTTTTTAGAATATTGCATTTAATTATCTTATCGTTTAAACTGCAAAATAAGGGTGATTATACCAGAATTCAATAAGGGGAAAATCTGTGAAGATCAATAGCTTAAGCAAGAGATTTGCTGCGATTATGCTCAGCATAAGCGTAGCTGCAGCACCGCTATACAGTACTGAGCTCAGCCTGACAGCTTATGCGGCGGCTGAAAGCACTGACAGCGGTAAAATTGTCGCTGAGGAAGCCGCACAGGGTACAACAGCTCCTGTCAGCAGCGGCAATACATCAGCATCCGGAACTGAATCTGGAACCGAGGCTGAATCCGGAATCGGCTCGGAGGCTGAACCCAGTAGTGGCTCCCGGGCAGAAGGCGGAATAACATCAAAGGGTGACGGCTCGTCATCAGATGCATCGATTAATAATGCAGATAATAAGGAAGCTGCCGGTGACGAACATAATGCCAATGATGACAATAATACCGGCGATAAAAGCAATGTCATTGATGCAAATGCCGCTAACGAAAACAAAGACGGCGGTGACGGCACCGTCGGCAATGGAACACCCGGCAATACAGCAGACAATAAGGGGGATACCTCCGGTAATGCCGAAGCTGGCAATACCAACGGCTCTAATAATGAAGTCTCAGATTCAGACGTAACATCTGAGAACAAGGCCTCAGACAATACTCAGACTTCGCCTTCAGTTGAAGCCACAAAGCTTCCGACTGTCTCTGACACCTTCAACAGCAAGACTGCAATTGACAATGCAGGGCTGACAGGTACAGACAAGACAGCCTTTGCTGCAGTTAACTCTAATCCGTTCGGACTTGCGGATGAGGATATGCCGGCCGACTTAGATGATGAGATAGCTGCAGAGCTTTCAGCTGAGGCAGAGCCGATGCTTATATCTGATGACTTAGAGCTTTCAGTGGCAGCGGCCTCGACAGAGCCTGAGGTTCTGGCTACAAAGGATTCGGTAAGCTACAAGGATTCCTTTACCATCAGATACAAATCCACGTCCGATAAGACTAAGGAATTCACGGTCACCGGTGACATGAATCCGAGGGTTAATCTGCTTACAACGCAGTACAGCTATACCAAGGACAGCACGACATATTATGGCTTCCAGGCGCTGTCGCTTGCTGTAGAGGTAACAGATAAAGATGGCAACGAGCTGACCTTCTATGCAGATGATGTGACAAGCGGTGATTTTTACTGCATAGTCAATATGGAGATAGACAACGGATATTTATTTAAAGGCAATCTTCTTTACAGCAGCAAGCCTTCAGCTAAGGACTCTGAATGGAAGACATATTCGGATGCGTCATTTGCAGGAGGCAGATTCCAGATCAAGGTAAGAAAGCCTTACGGAGCCTATGTGGCACAGGTAAGCAAGCTTGACAAGGCTGCTGCAACAGGCAAGGCACTGATCTTCACACTGGAGCAGGATGAAACTCTTGAATCAGTTCCTGTCGCAGACGGCGAGTCAATCAAGCGTGCACTGCTCAGAACAAAACAGTTCAAGGAGGAAGATATAGTATTTATAAGCGTTCCGGCTGATACTGATGATGATTACAAGACTGAGATACTTGATACGATTGATAAATATGCAAAGGAAAATGCAGACGGGCTTACATTTATAGCTTATGTGGGCCACGGCGGCACTCTTGATGACGGAAACAGCTCTCTATGGATGGGAGAAAACAATATAATATCCGCCTATGAGCTTAAGCAGCATGTAAGCCAGCTCTCAGGCAAGGTTATAATGCTGTTCTCCTGCTGTTATTCAGGAGGAATGATACTTCCGGC
>CAVALT010000330.1:0-2072 GCA_963589455.1 Clostridiales bacterium | reverse complement strand
TGTACTGGAGAGAGTATATTCGGATGATCAGGAGATGATGGCAGAGGCACTAAAACTCGAGACCATTAAGTCAAGGCTGGCCTCATCAAAGGAATACAAGGGCAATTACCGCGTATCACAGGACGGCGAGCCGCATTTTTATCAGTTCAAATTTGTAAAGGTGCCTGAGCTTGATTACATTATAGCCGGCTTCCAGAATGTTGATGATATCGTGGAAAATGAGAAAAGGCAGCAGGAGCAGCTGTCTGTGGCACTTGCTGCGGCAGAGCAGTCAAGCCGTGCCAAGACGACCTTCCTGAACAGCATGTCGCATGACATACGTACTCCTATGAATGCCATCATAGGCTTTACGGCGCTTGCCCAGACTCACATTGACAATAAGGCACTGGTTGAGGACTATCTCTCCAAGATAAATACCTCAAGCACGCATCTGCTAAGCCTGATCAATGACATTCTTGACATGAGCCGTATAGAGAGCGGCAGCGTCAAGCTCGAGGAAAAGCCGGTGCATATACCGGATCTGCTGCATGATCTGAGGACCATGATCCAGGGTCTCGTTAATTCCAAGCAGCAGAATCTCTATATCGATACTCAGGATGTGGAAAATGAGGACATCATAACTGATAAGCTGAGACTGAACCAGGTGCTGCTTAATATAGTGAGCAACGCCATAAAGTTCACGCAGGTCGGCGGAGATATTATCATAAGGCTTACTGAAAAGCCGTGCTCTGTTGTCGGCTATACTACTTATGAATTTTCCATAAAGGATAACGGCATAGGCATGTCCGAGGAATTTATCGAGCATGTATTTGATACATTTGCAAGAGAATATTCCTCGACGGTCAGCGGTATTCAGGGATCTGGTCTGGGCATGGCCATCACCAAGAATATCGTGGAGATGATGGGCGGAAGCATCAAGGCAGAGAGCGTGGAGGGCAGAGGCTCCAAGTTTACTGTTGAGATCAATGTGCGTGTTGCAAGCCATCCTGTCAAATATGAGCCGATACCGGAGCTGCAGGGGGCAAGAGCGCTTGTTATAGACGATGATATTAATACCTGCCGAAGCGTCTGCAAGATGCTGAGAAATATCGATATGCGTCCTGACTGGACAGCCTCAGGCAAGGAGGCAGTGCTCAGAGCACAGGATGCTGCTGAGCTTAATGATGAATACAAGGTCTACATAGTCGATTATCTGATGCCGGATATGAACGGAATAGAGTCGGTACGCCGCATACGCAGAGTTATCGGCGACAACATTCCCATAATCGTGCTTACGGCCTATGACTGGTCAGATTTTGAAAAGGAGGCCAGAGAGGCCGGTGTTACTGCCTTTGTTGCCAAGCCGATATTCATGTCAGAGCTCAGAGATGTTCTGACAAAGCCGGGCAGCCGTAATGAGCCCAAGCCTGAGCCGGAGCAGAAGATATATGATTACAGCGGCAGAAGAGTGCTCCTTGTAGAGGACAATAATCTGAACCGTGAGATTGCAGCGACAATACTCGGTGAAACCGGCATGGAGGTGGACTGCGTTGAGGACGGAATAGAAGCAGTCAATATCATAAATGAAGCACCTGAGGACAGGTACGATTTGGTGCTTATGGATATACAGATGCCGAGGATGGACGGATATACCGCCACAAGGGAGATCAGAACACTTAAGAACAACAGAAAGGCCAATATTCCGATAGTAGCCATGACTGCCAATGCATTCGATGAGGACAGACGCAAAGCCTTTGAGACCGGCATGGACGGACATATAGTAAAGCCTGTCAGCATGGAGGCGATAGCAAAAACTTTGGATGGGATATTCAGTGAGCAGCTGTAATCGGCAGTTGCGGTAAATGTATTTAAGTTGAGGGCCAGCATCTTAGGATGCTGGCCCTCAGTTATTTACGCGGATTTCCAAAAAAAAACTTATTGACAGAAAGCAAAAAGTAATTATAATAAAAGATAGTTAGCAAAGGCTAACAAATGATAGCTTAAACTAACAACAGCAAAATGCAGCTCAGGTAATGAAGCATATTAAGGCTTATGCCGTGCAATGCATCTGGCAAAGTAATCCGGCATTAAAG
>CAVALT010000329.1:0-2079 GCA_963589455.1 Clostridiales bacterium | reverse complement strand
GCTATTACAATGTGTGTACTTCCGTTCATGCTTACAGATGCAATCAAGGTTGTACTTGCCACAGTCTTCGGACCTCTGCTGAACACGGCACTCAGCAGAAACGGTCTTATCTAAGGCATGCTGTAATAAGGCGGTCTGTCATGAACGCTGCCTCTTATCATTTCAGTCGAATCGATACACGAGTGCTGCGATTGCTGCGGTGTGACAGCATTAAACATTATACACAATAAAGTGATTCCTAAACAAAACAGCATCGGCTGCGTGCTCTGTGCACTGCCGATGCTGTTTTACTTATTACTTTTTTTCTGTCAAATCGCTAACCATGGTTAGCGATTTAGATTAGATGCGGAAAACCCGGTAATCTACTTCAGCCTCGCTGTACCTGACCATTCATGTTGAACTTCAAGGCGACTTAACTCTTTGCGACCAATTATGACATATCAGTAGTGTGTAAGGAACTGCCTTGTCCTCTCCTCCTTCGGATGATCCATGACCTCCTCCGGGCTTCCCTGCTCGACTATGTAGCCGTTGTCCATAAACACAACTATGTCAGACACATCATGTGCAAACTGCATCTCATGAGTGACTATAATCATCGTAGTATCATTTTCAGCAAGACCCTTGATAACCTTAAGTACCTCACCGGTAAGCTCCGGGTCAAGTGCTGAGGTCGGCTCGTCAAAGCAGAGTATATCCGGCTCCATTGCAAGTGCGCGTGCTATTGCAACTCTCTGACACTGTCCGCCTGAAAGCTGATGCGGATAATTATCCTCTCTGTCAGCGAGGCCCATTTTCCTCAAAAGCTCATGTGCCTGCTCCTCAATAGCCTCATTAATCTGCTTCTTGTTAGCTGCATATTCCGGCTGCTCCTTAGCCATCAGCTGCTTTGCAAGCATTACGTTCTGCAGAGCAGTATACTGCGGAAAGAGATTGAAGGACTGGAACACCAGACCGAAATGCAGCCTCTTCCTGCGAAGCTCCTTCTCATTAATACGCGCGGAGGCATTTCCCGCAAGAAGATCCTCACCGTTAACTATAAGCTGGCCGGAATCAGGCGTCTCAAGAAAATTAAGGCAGCGAAGCAGCGTCGTCTTGCCGCTTCCTGAGGAGCCAATAAGCGTAAGCGCCTGGCCCTTCTCCATGGTCAGATTGATATCCTTAAGCACCTCTGTCTTCCCGAAGGATTTGCGAAGATGACGTAATTCAAGTATAGGCATGTCGATATCCTCCGTTTATCTGAAGTAATTAAGCTTGCTCTCGAGCTTGCCGAGCAGTATGGTAAGTATGCCGCTGAATATAAGGTAATACACAGCTGTAAAGAACATCGGCCATATTGCGCCTGAGATGCCCTGTGAGCCCTTCATAAAGGCCTGTCCTGCCCAAATGATCTCCTGGAGGGCAATGATGCGCGCCAGCGAGGTATCCTTAACAAGTGTAATAATCTCATTTGACATCGGCGGAACTATACGCTTTACCATCTGGAGCAGCTTGATCCTGAAGAAGATCTGACGCCTGGTCATGCCGAGCACCAGACCTGCCTCCTCCTGACCGACAGGCACGCTCTGTATGCCGCCTCTGTATATCTCAGAAAAGTAGCAGGCATAGTTGAATATAAATGAGACCGAGGCTGCAAGGAAGCGTCCGCTCTCACCGCCGCCCCAGATGGGCCTGCCCAGCACAAGTCCGGGGAAATAATAGATAATAAGAAGCTGTATCATAAGCGGCGTGCCTCTAACTATCCATACAATTAATTTTGATAAAAGTCTCAGGGGCTTAAAGCCTGACATCGTTCCGAAGGATATGATGAGTCCAAGCGGAACCGCTCCGATAAGCGTAACAAAAAAAAGCTTAAGCGTCTGCATAAAGCCCGTGTTAAGCGATGATATAACTATAGGCATTTGTTCGAAAATAAGTGCCATGTAAGCCCCCCTTGTCTGCATGCAGCGGTCTCGGTCTGAGTCTTGGTCTGAGTCTCTGTCCCGGCTTCAGTCTGAGTAAGCGTCTGAGCCCTGCGCGCAGATTAATGAAAATGTTTTAGCTGTTTAGCACTGCCATGCTGTGCAATATGCTTTTTTCTGC
>CAVALT010000328.1:0-2081 GCA_963589455.1 Clostridiales bacterium | reverse complement strand
TGTATCCTTATCTCCTTAAGCACAACCTTATAATCTGCAGGTACACGGATAAGGAAGGCAAAGGCCAGAATACAGGATATAGCCTGGCTCAGGTCGGTTGCGACAGCGGCGCCGACAACTCCCATTTTAAAGCCGACAATAAGTACAAAATCCATAACGATATTGGTTACGGCTGCGGCTGCAAGATATATAAGTGAGCGTCTTGAATTGCCGGCGGAGTTCAGTATGCCGGCGGCCATATTGTAGAGCACGTTAAAGACAAGGCCCAGTGAAAATACCTGAAGATATCTGGCAGCATCGTCGAGAACCTCTGCAGGGGTGCTCATAAGTATGAGCAGCTTCCTTGTAAATATAAGGCCGAGCACTGTAAGCACTATGCCAAGCACAAGAGCTATGGCAACTGAGGTGTGTACAGCCTTTTTGATATTGCGTGAATCACGGGCACCGAGATACTGTGCGATAATAACACCGGCGCCGACGGCAGCACCCTGACCAAAGGCAATCAGCAGATTGATAAGGGAGGTTCCTGCACCTACTGCAGCCAGAGCATTGCTTCCGACATAATTTCCTACGATTATTGAATCAACCGCGTTATAGGTCTGCTGCAGAAGATTGCCGAGTATAAGCGGTATTGAGAAAAAAAGCAGATTCTTAAATATACTGCCCTCAGTCATAAGCTCGGTATGCCTGCTTTTGTTCAGCTTTGCGGCTGATTTTTTTACCTCAGCCGGATTAGTCTGTTCGGTCGGGCTAAGCCTGCTGTCATGCGTAACCTGTTCAGCCTGACCTTCCTGATTATTTTGTTCTGTATGTAAGATTTCACTCATAATAAATTCCCCCTCGGAGCTAACAGTATAGAACAATTCAGCAAAATACACAATATTCTGGTGTATTTTTTATGCACATTGACAATAAAGTAACAATCACTAACAGGTTGACTGATTTTGTTTCATATGATAAAAGTTATAGCACTGCGGCAGACAGCTTATCTGCCGGATAACTGCAGAAAAACAGAACAGCAACCGCAACGGCAGATCCGACCGCAAGCGGGGCTCGAGGCTTCGCTAAAAGGGAGGATTTATTTTTATGGGAAGAAAATTCAGCGCTTATATACTGCAGTCTATGCTGGGTATGGCAGGCATATCCGTATACATACTTGCAGATACATTTTTCATATCCTTATATGCAGGAGCAGACGGCCTGGCCGTGCTCAATCTTACACTTCCGATATACGGAATCATCTATGCCATAGGCTCAATGATAAGCATCGGTTCAGCAACCAATTACGCCATCCGCAAATCAGCCGGCAAGAATACGGACGGCTTCTTTAAACAGTCACTGTTCTGGTGTGCGGCCGCAAGTTTGCCCTTTGTTGCTGTTGGAATCATCGCTCCGGATTCGGTACTGAGGCTTATGGGAGCGGACGAAAATCTTATAGCGCTCGGTGTCGGATACCTGCGCATAGTTCTGATTGCTACCCCGCTGTTTATGATGAATTATACCTTTTCAGGCTTTGCACGTAATGACAATGCTCCGACACATGCCATGATCGGTGCATTGTGCGGAAGCATGTTTAATGTAGTATTTGACTATGTATTCATGTTTCCGGCAGGTCTGGGCTTTACAGGAGCAGCGCTTGCAACAGCCTGCTGTCCTATAGTTACAATGGCTGTATGCAGCCATCATTTTCTTGGAAGGAACAATACTGTAGGCTTCGGATGGCGAAAGCCTGATTTAAGACATCTCGGAAAATGCTGCGGACTCGGAACCTCTGCCTGTGTCGGAGAGATAACCTCGGCAGTAACCACGGCAACCTTCAATACGCTGATACTTGGAATAGCCGGCAATACAGGAGTGGCGGCCTACGGCATTATAGCCAATATCTCTATAGTGGCTTTGTCGCTGTTTAACGGTATTGCTCAGGGCTCACAGCCGCTTATCTCAGAGAGCTACGGAAGAGGAGACAGCCATGCAGTACATACCTTCTTAAAGCTCGGGCTTTTATATTCGGCTGCAGTTGAGGCTCTGCTGCTGGTGGTTGCCTGGGGCTTTACAGACGGCTTTATCGCCATATTTAACAG
>CAVALT010000327.1:0-2086 GCA_963589455.1 Clostridiales bacterium | reverse complement strand
GATGCATATTTGAGGCCTGCCTGAACCGCAGTCATGCCGTCATGCGCGTATGCTCCTGTATTATAGAAATTATAATATCCCGGATAAGTACTGTTTGTGCCTGATATAAGGTCGCTTGTACCCTTGCCCTGCTCCTGAAGTATAGCTGAGGCTAAAACATAGGGACTCACTCCTGATTCCTCTGCTGCCTTCATAATGATATCCACATACGGAACCTTTTTCAGCTGCGGAGCAGCCTGTGCTGAAGCAGAAGCTGATACATTCTTTGTCTGAATATTCCCGCTGTCATCAATCCATTTTCCGTCTGCATCAACCTTATAGCCATCTACGACTGTTGATACTGCCAGAGTTCCGTCGCTGTAGAAATAATAGCACTCGGCTACGCCGTCATTGTTGCCGTCAAGCCAGTTCCAGCCGTTGCTGAGATTCTTTCCGTTCTGTGAATCATAGTATACCCATTTGTTCTGGGCATCCTTCTGCCAGTTTGCATATGCCGTAATGCTGCCTGTAAGCTCTCCTAATGCTTCTGCCAGGCTGCCCTTGCTGCTTTGGCTGCTGTCCGAAACCATACCTGGACCGGATGATGAAGAAACCGCCGTCGTGTTAGTGCTTCCGGGTCCGAGCGTAACAGAAGGGCCTATTACATTAGTGCCTGATGAAGAGGAGGCCCCCGGTCCGGCTGCTGTTGCTGCTGTGCCTGAACTGCCGGCTGCTGCAGAGCCGGATGTACCGGCTGACAGATTAGCAACACTTCCCTCAATAACGGTTCCGCCTTCAATAACACTTCCTTCTATAGGAACAATTGCATCCCCTGCAAGAAAGGTTCCGGCTACAAGCTTCTCGAGGCCGGCTTTATTCTGAATCGAAGAATCATATTTCTGAAGCTCAAACTGAAAAATATACGGCTCGCTCAGGAAGTTGCGCGGATCCATATAATATTCAACCAGCTTGGAGGAAGCCTGTACCCAGCTTGCCCCGTCAAAGCCCGGCCAGTAATTGTTGGCCCAGTCAAAGGCTCCCTTTTCTATGGACTTCCAGGACGAAATGGATGTGCTTGCAATAAGGCTGCGTCCTATCTTGGACTCCTCACTAATAACGGTATTCCAGTCAAGTCCCGTCTTCTGAGCTGTAAATGTCCAGTTAGGATATTTCTGATGAAGCCCGCGAAGCCCGTTCTTATAGCTCTCAGGAAATCCCTGCTGAGTAAGAAGCTGTTCAAAGGCTGCATCCGACGCTGCGTAGACCTGATTAACAGAAATATAGTCATATCTTGCATATCCGCTTCCGCCGTTCCAGGATATGCTGTACCATATGTATCCGTCCGTTCCCTTTGTCTCACCTGTAACTGTTACAGCAGTTCCCGACGTCAGCGTTGCAACCTTGCTGTTGGTTGTTCCCGGACCTGAACGTACATTAACTCTGTCGGAATTGATTACCGCAGCTCTGCTCTCAGCATAGGCTGTTATCGAAAATAAGTCCGAAAGCCGGCTGCTCTGCGGAGCTGCTGCAAGTCCGAGAGTCAGACTGCAGGCTATAACTGATGCCGCGGTTTGTCTAAGCTTATGTTTAATGTATCTGAAATCTATCCTCATTTGCTGTCTGCAATCTTTCATTTAACGCAAGCTGTATCTCAACAGAATACCGCTTAGCTGTTTATGTGCTTAATTCAGCTGCAATATCTGCTCTGTGACGCTGTAATTTAAGGAAATGCTGATTTTATCAGCATTTCCTTAAATTACAGCACTGCCTATGTCAGCACTTTACTAATCGATTGCATTATAATGTGTCAGATTTAGTGTGTCTATAAAGTTTACTTAACCCTAAATTAAACGTAAGAAAAATGCAAAGAAACTCATAATGCTGAATCACAGATGGCGCAGTCCTTTGGGATAATGATTTTTTATGCTATGCCCGCTCAGCTTTCCGAGTCCCATAGGATATCCGTCATACATAACAGTAATCCAGCCTCCGTCAGAATTAAGCTCATATGTCTCCGGCTTAAGCCTGTCAGTATCTAATACATTTCCCTTAAGATAGCTTAGTGCATCATCCTCATCCTTAAGATCGATACTGTTCTCGGACGTGC
>CAVALT010000326.1:0-2087 GCA_963589455.1 Clostridiales bacterium | reverse complement strand
GATTTTGGGTTATATTACTTTGCAGACAAATATTATTTGAAAACAATCGGCTTATGATGGCGGGCAAAAGTTCGCATTCAAGAAAGAAAGGTTTTGTAGATAGAAGCTTTTAACCTTGGTATCAGTTTATGGCAAAAATAAAAGAACAGAAGAATAAGATAAATGCATCCTGCGGCATCTTAAGGCCAGATGAAGCTGATCCTCCGGTGCCTAAGGCATACCTGGATATGATTGCGGAGGATGCGGCTGGGATTGATAAGGCTGCGCTTGTAAACGATCTGTCTGACAGTGAACAGATCGGTACTGAAGCTGTTGCTGCGGGCACTTCTGCAGGTGAAGACATTTTAGCCAGAGAAGGTCTTAAGAGGCAGTGTGAGCTTCCATATTTCAATGTGGGAGATATGATTGGCGGCAATCAGGAGCTGTTCGCCGACCCATGGATGAAGATAGGCGGCTGTGCCGCGGTCACAGCCTGTGATCTATGTATATATCTTGACCTGTATAAGGGAACACGTGGATTATATCCCTATGATCTGCAGAATATCAGCAAAGCTGATTACGAACGCTTTGCAATGTATATGAAGCCATATCTGAGGCCGCGGTATTCGGGCATCAATAAGCTTGAAACCTATACAGAGGGATTCGGCAGGTATCTGACTGATAAAGGCTTGAGAGTTAATGCTGAACCTGATGCAGACATATCCCTTACTGGCTTTTCCGGCAGCAAGAGCTACTCAGAGGCGAGACGCTTAGTCATGGACAGTATAGACGCAGGCTTTCCTATCCCTTATCTCAACCTGTACCACAGAGACCCGTATTTCCGTGACTTTGTCTGGCACTGGTTTGTAATAGCAGGCTATGCCGTATTTTCAGATATAATGATGGTGAAGATTATTTCCTACGGACAAAGCTTCTGGTTTGATTTTGCAAAGCTGTGGAATACAGGCCATAGGAGAAAGGGCGGTATGATTCAAGTACGTTGTAACTTCGTGCCGAAGCATTAACAGCAGGCCGTTCCATGTACTGATCTATCTGTTACTTACGGCGAATTGATGCATGGTGTAGAAAAAAGCCCGGCTTTATGTGGATAAGATCCTGCATAAGGTCGGGCTTTGTTGATAATAACTTATCTGGGAAACGCTGACTAAAGCATTTCCTTAAAATTCAATATTTGCTCTTACATCATCTGCCGCTACAGCTTTATCGATAAGACCGCTCTTAAGCATCCAGTCGATGTTCTCCTCCCAGCAATCGTCGGACTGTGAGAGGAACTCGGCATCAGAGGTCTCCATGAGAGGGAGGAGAGCGGCGCAGCTCTTCTTCTCAACAGTTTCAGAGAGCGGGAAATTCTCCTCATTCTGATTGTTAAGAAGGATCTGAAGGCAGCCGTCCGGATCAGCCTTGAAGTCCTCGAAGCCCTTCTTTGAAGCACGAAGGAAGCCGGCAAGCACCTCAGGCTCATTTTCAATCATGTCATTGTTAGCAAGGAATACCTCCTCATAATAATTCGGGATGCCGTAGCCGTTTACCATGAAATAATTGAGCTCGAAGCCCTCCTCCTCAAGCTGAGGAACCTCGTGATTGATAAGGCAGCCTATGGTAGCGTCGACATTTCCCGTGGTCATGGAGCTCATAAGCTCAAAGCCTACATTCATGAGATTTGTTTTTGAAAAGTCAGCTCCGTCTGCCTCCATCATGGTTTTAACAAGTGCCTCGCTGAGTGCGGTTCCGCCATAGCCGACAGTTTTGCCCTCGAGATCCTTAGGACGGGTGATATTCTTATCCTTGAGTGAAAGTATGATATTAAGCGGACTCTGCACAACTGCACCGAGGCTCTTAACCTTTACGCCCTGATTGGCAACTGCCTGAATGATGTCATGCGGATAGTAAAGTCCAATCTCAGCCTTACCTGCGGCAACGAGGCTGATAGCATCATTTTCATTGCTGGGGAACTGGATGTTGACCTTAAGTCCCTCCTCAGCATAGTAGCCTCTCTCTATGGCTGTATATATAAATGTATGCAGCGCATTTGGATACCAGTCGAGCACGACATTGATTTCTCTGAGATCGCCGGCTGTATTATCAGC
>CAVALT010000325.1:0-2104 GCA_963589455.1 Clostridiales bacterium | reverse complement strand
GCCTGCAAGCAGTCAATTCATACTGAAATACTGAAGGTGCTGAACAGATACAAATTATCTGATGGTCACATCTCCATCCTTAGCCACATAATATTCCTTTATAAGAAGACCGCTCTGCCAGCTCCTGGTCATATTGATGCTGCTCTCTGAAATTCTGCTTCCGTTCCACAGCCATTCGGGTGTCGGCCACAGCATAACCTTGGGTGCAAGCTGCTGATAAAACGCATAATCCACGCCCTCCTGTCCGTGATGAGCCACCTGCACAATATCACATTGAAGGGATCTGAGATCAACATCCTCACGCATCAGATTTCCGGCTGCAAGCCCGAGATCACCGAGAAATACCACATTTGTACCATTCATTGAGATCATATAGCATACGCTGCTGTTGTTTCCTGAATTAGACTTAAGCTTATAGGCATTATTAAGCACCTGTATCCTTGCTCTTCCTGCCTCAATAATATCTCCGCCCTTTATATCTCCATGAAGCTTATCAGCTGAAATATTGCTGAAGGCTGCCGTAAGCTTATCATAAACCTCTGCTGACTCGGCATCATGCTCCGCATACCAGGCTTTGTCAAAAAAGCTGTAGTATATGCCGTCTATTGCAATATCATTCGGATGATTCGACAATATCCATGAAAGCGCAAGTGCATGATCATTATGAGGATGCGTAATAAGCCAGGCCCTTACATGTCCTCCTCTTGCCTTCAGCTCATTAAGCAGTGACTCTCCATTTTCAGTCCAGCCTCCGTCAACCACAATCAAACCATCACCTGTATCAAAGATAAAGGACATATTCTGAGCATCATTATCCTTATTGGCAAGCATAGTAAGAGAGCCGCCGCCAAAACGGGAGCTGCTGTCTGTTCTCTCAGTGCTTACCGGTGTGTATTTAGGAGTTCTTACCGTCTCCTCCTGCTGCTCTGCCGCAGACTGTACAAGATCCGAAGCCGCTTTATTCCTCGCAGGATCATAACCTATGGTTCTTGTTGATACTGTATCTGCATATGTCTGACTGCTGCTTACAGGCAGCAGCAATAAAGCAAAGGCAAATAAAGCTGTCCCTGCAAGGACTCTTGTGTATCTCGCTGTTATATTAGTCATACTTCTCTTATTATCATTACCGGATTTCTTCATGGCACTTATTATCGCATAAATTATCCGGTCTGTATATTAAGCTTTCTTTACAGAATAACTGTTTTTTTTTGCTATAATTAAGGAAACGCTGATTAAAGCGTTTCCCACGCCGGATTTACGCTGCGAAGCAGCTAATCCCAAAGTAAATCCGTGCGATCCGCCGGAGGCTGTTAAGGAAATGCTGATTAAATCAGCATTTCCTTAACACCTGCATGAATAAAAAGCCATTTCTGCAGAATAATCCAGATTGAAGGAGGATAATATATGGATAAGCTAAGTTTAAAAAACAACCGGCAGGAATTGCCTGATATATATGAATTTGCAGATATATATGAAATGCTTCGCCACGGAGGGCATCAGGAGGAGCTTCCAGACAGCAGTATACGTATAGTCAGTCTGGATAATGTTGTTATCAGTGATTTGTCAATTCCTGCAGAAATAAATACGCTTACAGGCAGCAGCTGCTTTAAAGCTGCTTCAGTGCTTTGTATTCATGATGCCTCTGTGGCAGACTGCCTGTTAACAAATGGTTATTTCAGCTCATATACAGAGTCCGCACAATACATATACAATGGACCGGCATTAGATTTGAATAAAATCAGAGCAGCCTGCCGCGGCACTGATGCAGATACACAGCTTCTCTTTCGCGTACTTAGTCTCTCAGATTATCCTGTACTCCATGAATTATCCTCAGAAAGCAGCGAATATCTGAAAAACAGACTCCAGGCCGGAGCTCTTACCGGACTCTATCTGAATGGAGCTCTATGCGGCTTTGTCGGTCTTCATAATGCCGGAAGCATGGGATTTCTTCAGGTACTGCCGGAATACCGCAGACGCGGATTTGCAGGTCTTCTGCTGGCTCAGCTCATAAACAACCAGCTGAGCTGCGGAGCTGTCCCGTTTGGACATGTTGTCACCGGTAATACAGCCTCAGAACAATTGCTGGCTTCATTTGGCTTTATAC
>CAVALT010000324.1:0-2111 GCA_963589455.1 Clostridiales bacterium | reverse complement strand
AATATATGCTGCTGCAGGAATGGTTGGAGGATAAATACGATGCAGGGCTTGAAAAGGGTAAGTCCATTGGGCTTGCCGAAGGCCGTGCTGAAGGTCTTGCCGAAGGTACACGTAGGGCAAACATTAATACGGCAATTAATCTGGTTCAACTTGGCATAAGCACTGAGGATATAATGCGGATATCAAGTTTGACCCGGAAAGAGGTTGACGAACTGCGTGCCGGCAAAACTATCAGTTGATGACTGCAATTGCATATTGCAGTCATCCATACTCCAGTAAGGGAAATGCTGATTTAACCAGCATTTCCCTTACTGGAGTATGAGTATGGTCTGTCTCTTACACCAGCTCTACCACCATGAACCTGCCCTTGCTTCTCTCCTTGGAGCTGTAGAGAGCTTCATCAGCGCGCCTGATCATGTCCTGAAAATCAAGGGAGGTAACATTTTCCTGATAATATGCTCCTGCACTTACGGTAATGCCATATCCGCTCTCTGCGATTTCCTTCTGAAAGCGCTGTATGCGGGTGCTCAGTGTTTCCTTGGAGATATTGCGCAATGCAACAAAAAACTCGTCGCCTCCGTATCTGGCTACTATATCAGCTCCGTATCTGGCTACTATGTCTTCTGATGTGACTGCAAAATTCTTCTTAAGGGTATCTGCCACAAACCTGAGAACCTCATCACCGTGCTGATGACCCACATTATCATTGACCAGCTTGAAATCATCCACGTCTATCATTATCGTAGAAAGAGAGCGCTTATCAGTATATGCATAATTAACGAGAACCGGGTATCGCTCATCTATGTATCCGCGGTTGGCTATGCCTGTAAGTGCATCCGTATAGATCCTGTGATTATATTCATTGATCTTGTCCACGAACTCATTCTGACCGTAGGCTGATATCAGCACATTATCATTGCTCTTTGTTACTATCTCAAGAACGTAATCCCTGCCTCCGACTATTACCGGCTGGGCTACAACATGGTAAAGATCATTATCTATAAATTCAAACTTGGAGCATCTCTCCTTTGCCATATAGCATCGTGCGGAAATGCAGTTTTCGCACCGCATGCCCTTTTTCCAGACGTGATAGCAGTGATACTCCTGCTGTACCAGCTTTCCGTCTTCAATAACATATACTATCATCCGGATAGGATCTACAAGACGCACAACATCAAACAGATGCGACATTTCACCTATAAATTCCTCCATCTCACGATTTTCATATGATACCGGTTCAAGCATAAGGCTCATCTCCTTTTTCGTTACAGTTTCATTACAGTGGCACAAAATGCCATCATACAGCCAGGCTGCACTCGCTTCATGATGTTTGCAAACTAAGCAGCTAATCTCAATGCAAATCTGTGCGAACCGCAGGAGGCTGTTAATGAAAATGCTGATTAAATCAGCATTTCCTTAAACTCTAAGGGACCATTCCTCACAGTTCCAGACATCCGTGACTATATCCTCATAAAAGTCAGGCTCATGGCAAATCAGCAGTATGCTGCCTTTATATTCCTTAAGTGCCCTCTTAAGCTCATCCTTTGCATCCACATCAAGGTGATTGGTGGGCTCATCAAGGAGCAGTACATTTGTTTCATGGTTTATCAGCTTACAGAGACGTACCTTGGCCTGCTCTCCTCCGCTTAATACTCTCATCAGGCTCTCTATATGCTTGGTCATGAGTCCGCATTTTGCGAGAGCACTCCTTACCTCATACTGAGTAAATGATGGAAATTCTGACCACAGCTCGTCTATGCAGGTGATATTAGTCTCGTATTTTTTTTCCTGCTCAAAGTAGCCGGGATACAGATAGTCTCCGAGTATGGATTTTCCGCTTACAGGCTCTGTATATCCCATGATGCTCTTTAGCAGAGTAGTCTTGCCTATGCCGTTTGCGCCGATCATGGCAATCTTCTGTCCGCGCTCCATGGTAAGATTAAGCGGCCTTGACAGAGGCTCATCGTAGCCTATAACCAGATCCTTTGTTTCAAATATATATTTGCCGGGTGTTCTTGCCAGCTTAAATTCAAATTCCGGCTTAGGCTTTTCTCCGGCGAGCTCTATAAGCTCCATCTTATCGAGCTTCTTCTGTCTCGACATAGCCATGT
>CAVALT010000323.1:0-2125 GCA_963589455.1 Clostridiales bacterium | reverse complement strand
CTCTCTTGCACGTGCTACCTCCTCTAATGCTTCCTTGCAGGTTACATGCACTATATAGATCGGAGCATCTGCAATCTTTGCAAGATGAATAGCTCTTGCTGTTGCCTCTGCCTCAACCATAGGCGGACGGCTCATAACATGACCGTAAGGCTCCGTATGTCCTGCTGCAACATTAAGCTTCTCCAATACGTCTATTGCGTCTGCATTTTCAGCATGCACCATAACTGTGATACCGGCCTCCTTGGCCTTCATCAGGGCCTTTAGAATGGCCTCGTCATCAGCATGGAAAAACTGTCCCTTGTATGCCATGAAGAGCTTCATTGTCGGATATCCGGCATCTACCAGTGACGGAATCTCGTCTATTACCTCAGGACGTGGATCGGTCATAACAATATGAAATGCATAATCCGCCATTGCAATACCGTCTGCCTTTTCCCGGCGGTAATTCTCGATAGACTCTATAAGTCCCTTATCCTTAACCTGGTTAACAAATTCGATAACTGTCGTAGTTCCGCCTGCTACAGCTGCATTTGATGTCTCAAAGCCTCTGGTGCTGGTACCCTTGAAGGTGAATGAAAAATGTACATGCTGATCTATGCCTCCCGGCAGAACATATTTTCCTGAAGCATCTACAATCTCATCTGCTAAAGCATTATCCAGATTTGCTCCAACCTCTGCAATCTTCTCGCCGTCAATCAGGATATCTCCTGCGAACTCATTATAAGGCGTTACGATAGTGCCGTTTTTGATTAAAATCTTACTCATTTCGCTTCTTCCTTTCTGTGTTTTTTGTGTCTGTTTAGCCGCTCCCTGATTTTGACCAAAGTTAGAAAAGCCTATGTAAGCCACATCCATGATTTGTGGAGCAAATTCGGGATAGGTACTAAACAGTTACATTTTTCTATACTCATCAGCATGTAAATTTCCTGTCTGCTGCAGCAGGTATACAGTTTTTATTATACAACGTGGAATCTGTTCATGCTATACTGTAAAAAGCTAAGGACATGCTAATTAAATCAGCATTTCCTCAACAGCCTCCGGCGGATCGCAAGGATTTGCTTTAGGATTAGCTGCCTTGCGGCGCAAATCCGGCGTGGGAAACGCTTTAATCAGCATTTCCCTGATTTAAATCCTGCCATAACAGAAAGAAAGGAGCACAGCATGCTTATAAAGGCAAATGAGGAGCGTATACGTAACGGTCTGGAGACACTTGCAGGCTTTGACAGCTCGTCACCGGAGCAGCCAGGCATCACAAGAATGCTTTTCACCGACGAGGAGCTTAAGGCTCGTGAGTATATCAAGGAGCTTATGCAAAATACAGGATTAGAGGTCTCTGAGGATGCTATCGGCAATATCTTCGGGGTTCTGCCTGGTACAGATGCATCTGCTGCTCCTGTCTGGAGCGGCTCACATATCGATACTGTCATCAATGCCGGAAAATATGACGGCACGGCAGGTGTTATAGCTGCAATCGAGGCCTGCAGGATGATCAGAGAATCCGGCTCCCCACATAAGCGTCCGATTACCGCAATAGTATACACATCTGAGGAGCCTACACGCTTTGGCGCCGGATGTATAGGCAGCCGTGCTATGGCAGGCCATCTTACTCTTGAAGAAACAAAGCAGCTTACGGACGACAACGGCATTTCCCTGTATCATGAATTAGAACGTCTGGGCTATACAGGGAAGAATTTTTCAGCTGTCCGCAAAGCTCCGGGAGATGTATATGCCAGTGTAGAGCTGCACATAGAGCAGGCTTCGGTACTTGAGCAGCTTGACCTGCCGATAGGAATCGTGACCGGTATCTGTGCGCCAACCTATATTCATGTCACTCTGCAGGGTGAGCAAAAGCATGCCGGCTCCACTCCGATGAATGTAAGACGTGATGTTGTTCCTGCTGCTGCCGAAATCATACTGAAGCTTGAGAGCCTTGCCCGTTCTTACGGAAACACGCATACCGTAGCAACTGTCGGCAAGATAAATGTATTTCCTAATGCGTCAAATGTAATTGCCGGTGAGGTGTCGTTTACCATAGATATTCGTGATATTGATGAAGCTGTCAAAACCGAGATTACAGACTCAATCTGCAGATATATAGATACTGTGGCTGAGCTGCGTCATCTTA
>CAVALT010000322.1:0-2135 GCA_963589455.1 Clostridiales bacterium | reverse complement strand
GATGAAGAGCAATACTCCGATTATGTTGCCGAAGGGTATCCTTGAGAGAAGCGTCGGTATTATTACATAGATAAGCATGGAGCCTGACTCAGGATCTAAGCCCATCGCTATACATGCCGGCATCATTGCCATTCCTACGATAATGCCTACTGAACAGGTGAGCAGTGATACCGTGGTCATGTTAAGCGTTACATCATCCGTCTTCTTCAGATGACTTCCGTAGATAAGTATGCAGCCCGGTCCTACTCCTACTGCAAAGAGCGACTGGCTTAGTGCCGCAAACCATATCTCGGGCTTCCTTAATGCCTCCATATTGGGCTTAAGATACCAGTTATATCCCATGGCTATGTCATCAACGCAGAAGATTCCGAAGAAGATAACGGCAACGAAGAATATAAACATCATCGGTATCATTATCTTACTCATGGTCTCGATTCCACCGGAAACACCCTTTATCAATACATAAACGGTTGCTGCCACGAGAATAACCGAGATGACTGCTACTAAGATCTGATTAGCAGAATAATTGGTATATATAAGCTCGGGTGCACGTCTGTCCCACTCTGAGGTTGCCGATGAAAATATGAAGTAGGCGCTTGCTGCAAGGACAGCATAGTAGAAAAAGTTCATCGTGAAATATCCGAGCGAGGTGATAAGTCCGACTGCCTTTCCGGCCTTTTCATTATGCAGTATCTCGGTATATGCACCGATCATGCCCTTCTGCAGTCCTTTGCCGACACCGCATTCAATGATGGCAAGCGGCATTGTGATAATAATTGTACAGACTATATATGCAATGATGAATGAACCGCCGCCGTATTGACCAACCATCCATGGAAAGCGCCATACACTGCCCATTCCCACGCACATGCCTGTCATGGACATCAGTGCACCGAATCGGCTGTTAAAGTTGTTGCCTGAACCACTGTTTACGATTTCCGACATCTGTGTCTCCTTTCCTTTTAAAATGCTGCTGTATAATTGTTATCCTTTTATCATCTGATGTTGAGGTCAAAAGTCCTCTTGCAGGCAGGCTTGCTTCTGACTTTGAAGCTTTTGACCCCCGTCTCATCATTTTCCTGCTTACAGCTTGTATCCAAGCTTTATAAGCTCTGCCTTCATAGCTGCCTGGAGCTTTTCTGAAGGCTCAACCAGCGGCTTTCTTACACAGCCTCCCGGTATGCCTATAAGATTCATTCCGCACTTAACCGGTCCCGGGAACGGCTCAACCTCCATCATGTTGTAGAGCTTGCTCATATCAATATTGATCTTTGCAGCCTTTGCCCAATCTCCTGCCTCTACTGCTCTCATCATATCTGAATACTGCTTCGGAAGAAGATTCATAAGGATGGCAAAGCCTCCGTCTGCTCCCGTAAGATATGCAGGAAGTATGCAGTTCTCCATACCCTGGAATACACTGAAGCCTGTGCCTCTTGTGATCGTAAGCACCTTGCAGGTATGCTCAAAATCAGCCGTATCCTTAAGACCTATGATGTTCGGATGCTTCATAAGCACCTCTATCATCTCCGGTGTTATCTCTACATTGGTAGATGATGGGATATTATAGAGCACGATACCGATCTTAACGTTGTCAGCTATCTCCTTAAAGTAGTTGATGATGCCCTGCTCTGTTGTGCACTGATAGTAAGGCGGAAGATACATTGCCCAATCTGCTCCGCACTCAGCTGCGAAGTTTCCAAGCTCTATGGCTGCCTTTGGCGTACTCTGCGAGCAGCCTGCAAGCACCGGTACTCTGCCTGCCACATGTGCTATGCCCTTCTTTAATACCTCCTTCTGCTCCTCGAGGCTCATGGCATGATACTCGCCTGTGCCTCCGCACATGAGAATTCCGTCAATACCATTTTCGATTACATAATCTATTATCTTATAAAATGCATCAAAGTCGATGCTCTGATCTGCCTTGAACGGTGTTACGATGGGGCAAAACATACCCTTAAATTCCTTCTTCATTTTTTTCTCCTTTTCTGTATTTGTTTAGCACCTTCCGGATATCCGCGTGAATTGACTCCCTCGATGTGCATTCATGCTGATATGCGGGAGGCGGCAAAGGCCCGAAGGGTCTCTGGCCGGCTACATCGAGGATTTGCGAAGCAAATTCTTGATGGGTGCTAAAT
>CAVALT010000321.1:0-2136 GCA_963589455.1 Clostridiales bacterium | reverse complement strand
AACCACGTCTGAAGCTGACGAATATACAATATACAAAGCTCCGGGAGGTACGGCATCAGAGGCCGCTGCTTCAGGGACAAAGGAAACTCAAGCCGTAGGACAATTCGAGCCGGACAAAATTGTTAATGAATTCAGGACAAATGCCAGAAAGCCCCTGACCTTTGCAGAGCTTGTCGGAGAATACAGCCATGAATATGCCGCAAACCGACTTAAGCAAAGCACGATTGATACTTATAAAACGGCAATAGAGCTTTATCTTATGCCGGCCTTTGGAGATATGCCGGCAGCGGCATTTGACTCACGCATTATAGCCGATTATCTGGAAAATGCTCATTTTGCGGATAATGATAAGCTGCTGTCATATTCAAAGACAAGGATGCTGTATTACTGCCTTCGTTCAGTTATGAAGTTCGCCGTGAAAAAAGGCTATATAGACAGTGATCCCTGTACTCCGTCAGTCCTTCCTGAACGAAGACACCGCAGGGATATGCGGAAAAAATATCTCGAGGATCGGGAAATTCCTAAATTTCTACGGCTTTTCGAGGCCTATACGCAGTATAATACAGCCATAAGGCTCCTGCTTTACACAGGCCTTCGCTGCGGCGAGCTGCTCGCATTAAAATGGGGCGATATAGATTTTAAGTCTCACACTGTGAAGATAAACCGTAATCTGGCATTTACCCGGGAAGGATATATATTTACCTCGCCTAAGAGCGAGGCAGGCAGAAGAACCATCTGCATTAATAAAAGTGCTGAGCTGCTGCTGAAGGAGCACAGGACAGTAAGCCTTAATGGCCGCAGAGCGGCATCGGGCAGCATGGTATTTACCAATAAAAGCGGAGGCTATCTCTCGAGACAGGCTCTTAACAGAGCACTGCACAAGGCGACAAAGGGAACACCCTTCAGCAGCATGTCACTGCACTGCCTAAGGCACAGCAACGCCACGATGCTTATAAACAACGGAGTTGAGCTTAAGATAGTAGCAGAGCACCTCGGGCATTCAAAGATATCCACGACTGCAGATATTTATGCAAATGTTACCGATGAAAGCAGACGCCGCGTGGCTAACACGATTGAAAAGAAGCTAAGCGGCAGAGGCAGACAGAAACCAAGGACAAATGATTCGGACAGCCGGATAAGCTAAGGAAATATTGATTAAATCGACATTTTCGTAGTACTACGGGAAGGGAAATGCTATGATTAGCATTTTCCTGAATATCTGAAAATCATGAAGCAAAAATAATGGCTTAGAGGTCTAAGTTAATCCAACATTAATTTTCAGAAAGGGAAAATTATGTACGAAAGAGAAACACTCAGAAGATGGATTGCTGAAAGCAATAATATAGTATTTTTCGGGGGTGCAGGAGTATCAACAGAAAGCGGTATACCCGATTTCAGAAGTGTGGACGGTCTGTATAATATGAAATATGACTATCCTCCGGAACAGATCCTAAGCCACAGCTTCTTTATGTCTAATACGGAGGAATTTTATAAATTCTATCGTGACAAGATGATCGCCGAGGGCGTAAAGCCAAACAAGGCACATCTCGCACTTGCAAAGCTTGAAGCACAGGGAAAGCTCCGTGCTGTGATAACACAGAATATAGACGGACTGCATCAGGCGGCCGGTAGCAAAGAGGTGCTTGAGCTGCATGGGGCAGTGAGTCGAAACCATTGTATGAGCTGCGGACGCTTCTATGGCGTTGATACGATTATAAATTCAAAGGAGACAGTACCACACTGCGAATGCGGCGGAATAATAAAGCCGGATGTTGTGCTCTACGAGGAAGCGCTTGATGCAGAAATTATGGATAAGGCTGTCAGATATATACAAAATGCTGATATGCTTATAATCGGAGGAACCTCGCTGAATGTTTACCCGGCAGCAGGCTTTGTGAGATATTACAAGGGAAGCAAGCTTGTGCTGCTGAACAGAGGAGCAACACAGATGGATGGACTCGCAAATCTGATTATTCGTGACAATATAGGAGAGGTGCTCGACGAAGCTGTGCAGGCTTGTTGAGTAGGAGTATTTTAGAAAGCTCAGTGAGGAATAAAAGCGTTATCCACGATATTGGATAGCTGTATTTATTTAGCAACCATCTCGAATTTGCTTTGCGAATCCTCGATGTGGCT
>CAVALT010000320.1:0-2140 GCA_963589455.1 Clostridiales bacterium | reverse complement strand
AGGACCGCTATGAGATACCTGTAATCCATCTGAATGAAAAATCCGGTTCATGTCATGCTCAGTAATTACTTATGGCTTATTTTTTTTATTTTGTAACTGTTTAGCATCATATTGCTGCATCGCTTTGCGATGTGCCTTTGTGGCGTCCCCAGGGTGCTAAACAATTACAAATAAAGCAGATAGCCAAAGACTATTCAGTAGTGCTGAAATGAATCAATGGCTGTCTGCCTTTTATTATGCTGCCTCCTGTATAAGCTCGAGGCCTTCATCGGCTGCTTTATCAAAGTTTGCAGGATCGTCCGAATTCAGGGCATTATTAAGTAAATTTGCAAAATCCGATATCTGGTCTCCGAGTCCGGTATCTGTATCGAGTGCCTCCCTGACCATCTCCGGATCATTCGTGATCAGATCATCAACTCCAAGCTCGATCATGCGCTCTGCATCCGCGTAGCGGTCTATAGTCCAGGCGCTCACTGTTTTGCCTCTTAAATGAATCTCTGAAACCATACCTCTGGTAACAAAGCTGGTCTCAACGCTGAAGAAATCTGCAGACGGAAGGTCATAATAATTTCCCACACCGACAGCCAGTATATAACCTGTTTTTATCTTCGGCTCCTCCTTCTTAACCTTATCCAGGGCCTCATAGCTTAAGGACGTAACAGTACACTGATCCACGAAATCATTTTCCTTAATAATCTCTACCGTCTTAGCCTCAAGCTCAGGCGAATGCTCATTATGCTTAATCTCGATATTCAGCCTTATCCTGCCCTTGCACAGCTTTATTACCTCATCGAGAGTCGGAACGTGTGTTCCCGTATACTGTTCCGAAAAATAGCTTCCGACATCTATCTGCTGCAGCTCATCATAGGTAAGCTCATATATGCATTTATTTATACCGGCTGTTCTGCGGAGTGTCGGATCATGCGAGACGACCACAACTCCGTCCTTCGTCAGCTGTACATCCAGCTCTGCAATATCGCCTCCGTCATCGATTGCAGCCTGAAATGCCGGCAGAGTATTTTCCGGGGCCATCCTGTTATAGCCCCTGTGATAGCTTACGGTCGCGGTATCATTTCCCAGAAGCTCTGCACTTCCCGGTGCATAGTACAGGGCATAGCCTGCAAGCAGGGTACATACGGCAGAGCCTGCAACCGTTGAAAATGCCACAGCTCCGCTTCCTATCCTGAAATGCTTCTTATCCTCCGGGGCCTTCGCCGGCACCTCCCCGCGCTTTTCATAAAACAGTGCCGAAATAACCGAAAACTGCACGGTTGTCATAATGCAGCCTGTTACATAGGCAAGTATCGGAACCTCAACCAGGCTTATGGCATTGCCCAGGCTCCTTGCCGCATTTCCGTGATTTACTCCTAACAGAACGAGTGCTCCTATAACAATTATTCCGACGGAGGCAGCAATTACTCCGTACTGTATAAGAAGAATTACATTTCTTTTTATTATGAATAAAACAGTACGAACAGTGTTGCGGCGCATATAGCTTATGCTTTTCTTCAGTGACTGTGCAAAGCTTGCGCCGTCAATAATGAAAATGTGGAAAATGAATGCCGACATCATTACTATCAGCATGCAAAGCACAAACACCGCTATATAAACCGCATTATACAGGCCGTTTTTGCGGATGACCTCCATGATATACTCGGGGACAACAAGCTGAGAAACATAGTTTGAGGAAATAAACAGCTCGGTGAACGGTATCAGAACAGCGGCATATATGAGTATGGGAATATTGCGCGGCTTAAGTGCGTGTCCTATGTCCATTAATGCAGCCTTGTAAAGTGCCTTCATACGTATCTTTTCAGCTCTGAAGGCGCAGTCCAGTCCGTTTATAATGAGCGAGTATTCAAACATAGCCCAGAAGGCCGCAAGCACGGCAATTATAAGGATTGCCGCCGGCACAAAGGGAATCTTAAGCACGCTGAACAGGGTGCTGTTGGTTATGTAATGCACCGGAGAAAGACGCAGTATCATTGCCCAGAACAGCTTAACTGCAGGTACAAACAGTATCACAGTCAGTGCCTTATATATCAGCAGCGTTCCGAGCAGCGGAAACAGACTGCGCCGGAACATCAGCTTTATATTAATCTTGATATCCTTATTAAACTGTCGTGCCTCTGATTTAGCC
>CAVALT010000319.1:0-2148 GCA_963589455.1 Clostridiales bacterium | reverse complement strand
GTATTAGTCCGGTCATGCCCGGCGGAAGTAAGCTCGAGCCCTGTTCGGAATACTGTCTGCTATGACAGCCTTCATTCTGACAGTTTGAACAGCTGCCGCTGCAGGTGCCTGCATCACGTTCGCTGCATTCGGACTTTCGGCATTCTCCGCAGTTATGACTGCATCCTAAATCAGCAGATACACTGCTGTCTGACTGAGGATACTTTTTATCTGCAATATTCTGAGCTTCATTAGCAGAGCTGTACTTTTCAGCTGATCCGTATGAGGCCGGAGCATTTCCTGCTGCAGCTTTGAAGCTGTCTTCACAGGCTGCATTGGAAAGTGTATTTACTGCAGCTCCTGTTCTTCGCTCAGTGCAGGCAGTGTTGCCACAGGCGGCACATTCCGCAGTACAGTGATAAGCAGCACCTGCGGGATTCTGTACCATATACTTAGGTATAAATCCGTTAAGACCGGCTGACGGATAAGGCATAAGCTGCCATTGGTAATAATACTGCATGAGCGCAGGATTAAACTGCGGCGGTGACATAAACGCACCATTTTGCGGCATACTAATGCCACAGGCTGCTTTAATATTTAAGCCCTGACCACATGAAGCCTCATTCTGCCCTGAAGAGCCTGCACAGCAGCCGCCTTTGCCGGACTCATAACCAAGACCACCAGGCTTACCCGTCAATGCCTCAACTGTCCTGCAGTAATAATCGAGTATCTCAACATAGTCGGCAGCCTCCTCTGGAGATGCACCCCACATCATACAGCCGTCACCCTCAAGTATTACGCCGTTGTCCTTTTTGGACAGCTGAACCGTATCACTTATTGCCTGTTCCGTTTTAAGTGCAGCCGACAGACTGATGCGTCCAAGCTTTCTGACTGCGGGAGTAAAGGCTGCTGCTTCCGCACCCTTGCCTCTGGTGCTTAGAGCTGCGGCACAAACTGGATAGGCGTGAACGATGCTGCGTATCCTTTCATTTTCCCTGTATATCCTCAGCTGAGCTTCTATATCATCTCCGAGAGGCTTTTGCTTTCCTGAAGCTGTCTGCCTGCCGTTTAAATCAATTCTGACAAGCTTATCCTGAGTAAGGGACGACTTGTCTGAGCCTGCAAGCGTAACCCATATTGCATCCGGTCCAACTCTGACGCTCATTGATCCGTCACCGGCGATCATCCAGCCTCTGCCGTACAGCTTTGCTGCTGCAGCAATAATAGCCTTTTTAGCTTCAAAATCAGAAAGATATGAAACTCCCTGGATTATCATTATATTCTCCTCTTAGGAGGATTGATGCCAAGCATCTGTCTTGCTTCCTTCGGAGTCATAGGCATCATGCCCTTAGACTTGATGACATCTGCAAGATCAGCAATTATTGCAGAATTGGTATCGGATACCTCCCCGTTTCCGAGGCAGTGTGAGTCCTCAAAGCCTACTCTGACAGCAACAGCGCCTTTATCGAGTGCTGTCTTAACCATCTCCCAGTCTGTACGATGTGCCTGAGTATAGCCCCATATCGTATCATTTGCTGCCGGAAAATTCTCATGCAGAGCTCCAAGCATATGATCGAGTGCAGGTACCGTTGCAGGCATTTCTCCGCCATGGCCGAATACAAGAGCGAAAAGAAGCGGACGTTTAAAGTTGAACTTCTGATCAAGCTCTCTTACTGCATTAATCATTCCAAGCTCAAACACCTCGATATCCGGCGTCTTTCCGTTCTCCATAATTTTGCTTACGCAGTACTCAACATCATTTATAGGATTCTGATATACTGCAGTACCAAGATTGACAGAGCCGACGTTCAGACTGTTGGTTTCCACCCAATCCGGATAACAGGTTTGGCATCTCTCCTCGATTGTAAGGTTTGATACACCGCCGGTAGAAATTTCAATTATGATGTCAGGACAATACTCACGTATATAAGCAACTGTTTCCTCAAGCAGGCTTAAATCCGGAGTAAGCTGTCCGTTTAAGTTGCGGCAATGCAGATGCACCATGCATGCCCCATTTTTGTAGCAGTCATACACATCTCTTGCAATTGCTCTTGGGTTGTTCAGTTTATCGGCAGCATCAACCGGGGCTACCGATATAAGAATTTTTTTCATAGCATTAAATTTTAATACAGATATATTTGTTTAAGATTACACCACAGGGGTCCATTT
>CAVALT010000318.1:0-2155 GCA_963589455.1 Clostridiales bacterium | reverse complement strand
GCATACAGCAGATACAGAAGGCTGGGAGGCACTTGCAGCTCTGCTTGAGAAAACCGATCCGGTTTCGGCAGCAGTTATTGATCTGCATAATACCAAGCGTGTGATAAGAGCCCTTGAATATTACAGGCTTCATAACAGAAGCATAGCTCTTCATAATGAGGAGCAGGAGTCGAAAAAGTCTGATTCTCCGTATGATTACCGTTTTTTTGTTCTGAACGGAGATAGGCAGGCTCTTTTCGCCAGAATAGATAAAAGAGTTGATAAAATGGTTGCTGACGGCCTTATAGAAGAGGTCAGGCAGCTGCAGGAGCAGGGGATAAGAAGAGATTCAACTGCAGCCCAAGCTATAGGCTATAAAGAGATCTTTGATTATTTTGACGGAAAATGCAGCCTCGAGGAGGCAACAGAACGAATCAAGATTGATTCAAGACACTATGCCAAGAGGCAGCTCACATGGTTTCGCAGAGAAAAAAATGCCATATGGATAGATACAGATAAAGGAGATCCACTTAATGATATCAGAAAATATTTATAAAAGCTTTGGTATAGATGAAAGAATATACCGATTGGTAAACGAGGCAGAGAAAAAGATAAAGAGCTCATTTGAAGGCATAGATGAGATATCTGAATATAATACGCTTAAGGTAGTCAGAGCAATGCAGGAATGCGGTATTTCAGAAGCATGCATGCTTGAGACTACCGGATACGGCTACAATGATATCGGAAGAGACAGACTGGAGGAGGTATATGCCAGGATATTCAGAACTGAGGATGCACTTGTAAGAAGCCAGATGGTATGCGGAACGCATGCACTTGCAACGGCACTGTTTGGCAACACGCGTCCGGGTGATGAGATATACTCACCGGTCGGCATGCCGTATGACACACTTCAGAGTGTGCTTGGAATATCAGGCGACGGAAGAGGCTCCCTCAGGGAATACGGAGTCAGCTTCCGCTATACCGAGCTGCTTCCTGACGGCGGATTTGATTATGACGGCATCAGAGCTTCAATTAATGAGCATACAAGGCTTGTTGAGATACAGCGAAGCCGCGGCTATGCAGACAGGAGAACCTTTTCGGTAAAAGAGATATCCGAGCTTATCAGCTTTATCAGAGGCATTAAGCCCGAGCTTATAATTATGGTTGACAACTGCTACGGTGAATATACGGAGCTGACGGAACCGAGCGAGGTCGGAGCCGATATGGTAGTAGGCTCGCTGATCAAGAATCCCGGAGGCGGCATAGCTCCTGTAGGCGGCTATATAGCAGGAACTGCAGAATGTGTGGAAAATGCAGCAGCAAGACTCACGGCACCCGGACTCGGCAAGGAGGTTGGACCTTCACTTGGCAACAACCGTCTGCTGTATCAGGGAACCTTCCTTGCACCGCAGGTTACTGCAGCCGCGGAGAAGGCTGCAATACTGCTGTCACAGGTATTTTCAGACCTTGGCTTCAGCGTTAATCCTAAGCCTGAGGAGACACGCCATGACATTATTGAAAATGTCACTCTCGGAGACCCGAAGAAGGTTATTTCCTTCTGCAAGGGTATACAGAAGGCTGCAGCGGTGGACTGCTTCGCTGCTCCGGAGCCTGCACCGATGCCTGGCTATGACAGCGATATTATAATGGCTGCAGGCTGCTTTATTTCAGGCTCCTCCATTGAGCTGAGTGCCGACGGACCGCTTCGCGAGCCATACAATGTATTCTTCCAGGGCGGCTTAAGCTATGCACACGGAAAGCTCGGCATCATGATGGCAGCACAGCAGCTCCTTGAGGACGGCTTGCTAAGACTATGAGAATGTGCTAAAATCGCTATCAACTGTTACTGTCCGGGAATGGTGACATTATGATGGATTATAAGAAAAGCATAGCAGACATTCCCGCCGAATTAAGACCATATGAGAAATGTGAAGCTCTGGGAGCGGAATTTTTGTCCGATCCGGAGCTTTTAGCTGTAATAATTCGAAACGGAACAGGCAGCAAGTCAGCGATAGCACTTGCAGAGGAGCTTCTTTATACCGAGGGCAAAAACATAGGCTTTAATGCCCTGATGCAGAAATCAGTCGATGAATTAAGGCAGATAAGCGGTATAGGCAGGGTGAAGGCCATACAGCTGAAGTGTGTGGCAGAGCTGTGCCGCAGGATGAGCCGTGAA
>CAVALT010000317.1:0-2160 GCA_963589455.1 Clostridiales bacterium | reverse complement strand
AGCATATTCAATGCTTTAATACAAGCGGACAGTATAGAAATAGCACCATAATAAGGGCATAGCCTAAGAAGGGCTTTGCAAATAAAAATAAGACAGGCCTGCAGGAGCCTGCTGCACTGCAGCAACGAGTCCCTGAATGACAAAAATGACTCATAAAATATAAAGCTACGTCGCTTTAGCGTATTGACATAAGCGGAAAAAAGTGATATTTTACATCCATCAAAACCGATGAGGAAGAGTAAGTAGGCTGCTTCCCTTTCATAAAAGAGAGCTGCGGGCGGTGAAATCGCAGCATGAAATATTCAGCTGAATGGACTTCCGAGGGCGCAGGGAAAGTAATACTGCAGCTGCTTAAGGCCGATGTACTGTATAAGGGCATAAAAGAAGTAGCAGGCTTACGAGTATAGGGCGACGTGAGACTCGCGTGATGAGTCGGGAATATGTTGGTATTCCTTAAGAGCATAGCTATAGGAAGCTGCAATTGATGCAGAAATGCCGGTATCGGGGCCGTAACTCCGACAGCAGAGCATTTATACATTGACAGAGAAAATGAAGCAGCAGCTGATTAGCTGTGAAGCAGGGTGGCACCGCGGAATTTTAAATTTTCGTCCCTGGCAGTAGAAATACTGCCGGGGACTTTTTGCGTATAAGCATGAGGCAGTGACCGGAAAGGCTTTAACACAGTTCGAAGACTGCTCAATGAAGAATTAAACAAGCTGTAAGGAGGCACACAATGATATTTCGTCCGAGTCTTGAGGAGGCCGGGAGCATAGCGGCATCAGGAAACGATTTTAAAATTATTCCTATAAGCTGCGAAATATTTTCTGATACGAGGACACCTATTGAGGTTCTTAAGATACTGAAAAATATATCGGGACACTGCTATATGCTTGAATCAGTTACAGATTCGGAAAAGTGGGGCAGATATACATTTCTCGGCTATGAGCCCACGCTGGAAATGACCTGCTCCGACGGCCATATGAAAATAGGCTCCGTAAGCGTAGAGACAAGACATCCGGAGGACTATATAAGACAGGTGCTTTCAGAGCATAAAAGTCCGCGGCTTGATTATCTTCCATCCTTTACCGGCGGACTTGTGGGATATTTTTCCTATGACTACCTGAAATACATGGAGCCCTCAATAAACATGGAGGCGGCAGACAACGAGGGCTTCAAGGACATTGACCTCATGCTCTTTAAAAAGGTCATTGCCTTTGATAACTACAGGCAGAAAATAGTGCTTATAAATAATATCGATATAGGGTCGGGAGCGGAGGAGCTTGAGGCAAATTATAAAAGAGCCATGCTGGAGCTTACGGCACTGAAGGAGCTGATTTTAAAAGGTGAGCCTAAAAATGAAACTGCAGGAAGGCTTCTGGCTGAGCCAAGGCCGCTGTTTGACAGGGATGCCTACTGCAGCATGGTAAACAGGGCAAAGCACTATATAAAGGAGGGAGATATTTTCCAGATCGTTCTTTCCAATGTGCTGTCGGCACCGTTTGAGGGAAGCCTCTTAAATACCTACAGAATGCTCAGAACCATAAACCCGTCACCGTATATGTTTTATTTTTCGGGGCAGGATATAGAGGTGGCAGGCGCATCTCCGGAGACTCTTGTAAAGCTTGAAAACGGAGTGCTGCATACCTTCCCGCTTGCAGGAACAAGACCGAGAGGAAAGACCGAGGAGGAGGACAGGGCGCTCGAGGAGGAGCTTTTAAGGGATGAAAAGGAGCTTGCAGAGCACAACATGCTTGTGGATCTGGGAAGAAATGATCTAGGAAAGGTCTCACGCTTCGGCACTGTGAAGGTTGAAAAGCTGCACTCCATAGAGCGCTACTCTCATGTAATGCATATAGGCTCCACCGTAAGAGGAGAGCTGCGGGAGGATAAGGATGCTCTTGATGCAATAGGAGCCGTGCTTCCTGCCGGAACACTTTCGGGAGCTCCGAAGATAAGAGCCTGCCAGCTTATTGCAGAGCTTGAAAATAACAAGCGCGGCATCTACGGCGGAGCGATAGGCTATATTGATTTCACAGGAAATATGGACACCTGCATTGCCATAAGAATTGCCTATAAGAGAGGAAAAAAGGTTTATGTAAGAAGCGGTGCGGGCATTGTGGCCGATTCAATTCCCGAAAAGGAATATCAGGAGTGCATAAA
>CAVALT010000316.1:0-2161 GCA_963589455.1 Clostridiales bacterium | reverse complement strand
AGCCTGAGCGGATCCGTCATAATATCCTCATTTGCAACGTCCATCGTATCAATAAAGAGCTCCAGACGCTTTGAGGTAATATTAACCTGATTGATCGTGCGAAGGTCATGCACCAGTGTCGGAAGATGCACCTTCTTCTCCTCCAGCTTCATCCTTCCGCTTTCAATTCTGCTCATATCGAGGATATCGTTGATAAGTGCCAGTAAATGCTGACCGGATGTTGATATCTTATTCAGATAGTTCAGAGTCTGCTCCCTGTTGTCAATATGCGCTTCAGCAAGGGAGGTAAAGCCGATAATGGCATTCATCGGCGTACGGATATCGTGGGACATGCTGGACAGGAAGGTACTTTTTGCACGGCTTGCCGCCTCTGCCTGTTCCGCCAGAATACTCATTTTTTCAGCATCCTTCAAGGCTGCCTGCTGCATTTTCCCTATCCTCATCACCAGCATAATCAGGAAAATGACAATGATGCCCAGCGCCGCAATCAGCATAAATACAGCAGCCGGATGCAGCTGAGCCAGCATCAGAGGTGTAAGATCCTCTGATTTATAGGCAGTATATTCTGCGGCAATATTTTCAATGGCATCCTCCGGCATAGCATAGATGCATTTTGTCAGTATTCCTGCCAGTGCATGATTTCCCTTGCCTGTAATCATGATATGGTAGGGATACGCCGACTGATCCATGAGCGTATAGGTTAAGGCACCGCTTAAGTCCCTGTTTACATATTCCTGTGCCGTATAGTAATAAACAAAGGCCGCATCAGCTTTTCCCTTCTTCACAGCGTCCATTGCTTCTTCACGGTCGCTGCATATCACCTTTTCGGCATCCTTCGCATAATCATCCTCAATGTTTCCGGAGCCTCCCTGATCTACAGTAGCTACGGTTTTGATATTTCCGTCAAAATCACGTCTCGTCACCCTGGCTATCCGCATGGTCATATACGGTGCTGTTACGCAATAGTCCATGGCTTCTACCAGGTTTTCCGAGGTGCTCCGCAGATCGAGACTCAGCAGTGCAGGATCCTCCTTCTGCTTTTTCTGCCATTCTTCTCTTGTATTGCATACAACAAGCTGATATCTGATTCCGGCTTTTTCCGCCAGCTTTCTGAAATAATCCGGAATAATGCCCTTCATCTCTCCGTCCTCCACATAAGAGTACGGATATCGGGTTGGATCGCACATCGCTGTAATCGGGGCTTCCTGCTCATTATATGCTTTGATCAGCGCCTTCTCTTCCTCCGTAAATTCCAGATTACGGCTGCTGCCGCTTCCGTAATAACGATTATTCAGCTCAGATTTCCAGTCGCCTTCGGCAGCATCCAGCTGCTCGAGAGCATAGTTAACTTCATTCAGGAGCTTGGTATTTCCTTTTCTGACTGCAATACAAAAGTCACTGGTATACAGGTTTTCAATAATTTTTTCATCCTGCAGCTCCCGCAGAGAAACCGTGACTGCAGCATCAACTGCGTCATTATGCAAAGCATCCCTGATTTTATCTACTGAATCATAATAGACAGGCTGATAATCAAAGCCCTTCAAAACAGCAAAATCCCTGAAGTTTTTGCTCGAGGAGCTGCCCTTCAGCAGTGCAACCCGCATTCCGTCATACGCTGCATAATCATTCCTGCTGATTCCTGTATTATCACTTTTAACTGTCAGAATATCTCTGCCCTGGGCAATTGTATCTGAGAGCTCAAATTCCTTTTCCCGATCTGATGAATCATGAACACCGGCCAGAAGATCAATTTCCCCGTTCTGCAGCATTTCCAGCATCTCCGGCCAGCTCTTGTCATAGCCGATATACTCGTATCTGACATTCCAGTATCTTGCCATCAGCCGGTAAAGCTCATATCCATACCCGCTTTTATTGCCGTTCTCATCCATCATCTGGAAGCCGTCCATGGCATAGAAGCCGACCTTTACAGTTTCTCTCTCGTCGGAATCATAATCAGCGGCGGCGCCAAACGGAAATAAAGCGATAAAGCATGCTGTCATCAGGATAACAGACAGCACACGCCTGACAATAAGGTTGTTTTTCCTGCATTTCACTTTTTCAGCTCCCCTTCCTATATATAAGATAATACAGATACAGCCTTAAAATTACAATGAAATCTGCCTGATATTGGGGCAAAAATGCCTTGCGGCGGCCTAATTTA
>CAVALT010000315.1:0-2164 GCA_963589455.1 Clostridiales bacterium | reverse complement strand
AGCATGCAGTGTGCAGCAATCCGGTATCGGCCGTGGTAAAAATAAACCCAGGATCATTGTATATTAAGACGAAAAGAAGTATGAGCGCAGAGAGAATAGCAAGATTTGAAAAGGTATCAAGGAAGCAGTGGACTGAGGATTTCCTGAAGCAGTTCGGAGGTCAGGCTGCGGCTGACAGATATAAGGAGCATTGCCTTTCCGATTCAGTACGAAAGGGCGGGCTTAAGGCTGCAGCGGAAAATGATGAGTACGTAAGACTGCTGCAGATGGCTGATGAGATTTATGATGCGGTAAAGATACCGAGCCGCGCTACAAGAGGCTCGGCAGGCTATGATATATGTACTCCGGTGGATATTGTACTTAAGCCCGGTGAGAGCATGAAGATCCCGACAGGCATAAGAGCGGCAATGAGGGAGGATTACTGCCTCTTTATAATGCCGCGCAGCGGACTCGGTTCAAAATACCGCTTCCAGCTTAATAATACAGTCGGGGTAATAGACAGTGATTATTATTACAGCGACAATGAGGGACATATCTTTGTTCCTATGATCAATGACAGCCGTGAGGACAAAACGATAGAGCTCAAGGCAGGAAGTGCATTTGTACAGGCAGTATTCTGCCGCTTCGGCATAACCGAGGAGGATGATGCCAAGGGCGAGAGAAACGGCGGCTTTGGCAGCACAGGCTGAGCAGTTGTATATAGGAAAATACTGATTAGATCAGCGTTTCCCTAACAGTCTCCGGCGGATCGCAGGATTTACTTTGGGATTAGCTGCTTCGCAGCGTGAATCCGGCGTGGGAAACGCTTTAATCAGTTACGCTTTTTGCAGTAATACGATGTTAAGCATAAATCGGGATCAGAGGCTTTTGACCCTGGCATTATAAATGTAACGGAAAGCAGAGAAGGCAAAGACAGTGCGGAAGATACAGTACAGAAAAATATCAGTTCTGGCGGCGGCCACCGCTGCAGCTGTGGCAGTTATGCTCACAGCCTGTCAGAGTGCAGACAGATATGAGCTGAGAGCTCAGGGCATAGAGGCCTACAGCAGCGGGGATTATGCTGCCGCAATTGAGGCCTTTGACAAGGCTCTGGATGCATCTGACGGTCAGGTTTCGGAGCTTCAGTACGATATACTCAAATATCGCGGAGAGTGTGAGCTTAAAACCGGAGATTATATTGCGGCAAAGGAGACCTATACGGCTCTTTATGAGCTATGTAAGGATGAGTCTGACAGCGCTGAAATTGAACATATATACAACGAGCTTGGAGCACTTGATAAGATACAGGAGGCTGTACAGCTTATAAGCTCAGGCTCATATACAGAGGCTTATGAGGCGTTGTCCGAATATGCTGCTGCGGACGGAACGGTTTCGGGAGCTGCGGCAATATATAATAAGGCGGTATGTGCCGAGTATCTCGGCAATTTCTCAGAGGCCTATGATTTATTTTCACAGTATCTTCAGCAGTACCCGGATGATGCGGATGCGAAAAAAGAAGCCGAGTTCTGCAGAACAAGGATGTAAGCGTGAGGTAAAGCAATGAAGTTATTTATAGCATCGGATATTCACGGCTCAGCTGTTTACTGCAGAGAGCTCCTGGAGAGATTTGACATTGAGCGGGAGGCAGGCAATGCAGAGCGCATGCTGCTGCTTGGCGATCTGCTCTATCACGGTCCAAGAAATGATCTTCCGCAGGAATACGGTCCCAAGTCTGTAATCGTACAGCTTAATGAGCGCAGGGAGGATATATCGGCGGTCAGAGGCAACTGCGATGCCGAGGTAGATCAGATGGTTCTGGATTTTCCTATTATGGCTGATTACTGCATACTGGGAATGGGCAGCAGAACAGTATATGCAACGCATGGTCATATATACGGAGAAAGCAATCCGCCTAAGCTTAAGAAGGGTGATATCCTGCTCTGCGGTCATACTCATATACCGGCCTGCAACGAGCATGAGGGCTTCATTTACATGAATCCGGGTTCGGTATCCATTCCCAAGCAGAACAGCTGGCACGGCTATATGCTTATGGATGAGGCAGGCTGTGTCTGGAAGGATCTTGACGGCAATATACAGAAGGAATACAGCTTCAGCTGACATACCTGAGTTTTTAGGGAAACGCTGATTAAAGCGTTTCCCACGCCGGATTTGCGCTGCGAAGCAG
>CAVALT010000314.1:395-2172 GCA_963589455.1 Clostridiales bacterium | reverse complement strand
GTTTACGGCTATATTCCTGCCGCCGCTTGTACAGAAGAAGGTTGAGCTTATAGCATATATAGGCGGAGAGCTGTTCAGGAGCACCGGCAAGACTCTGGTTGACGAGGGCTACAGCAGGATATTCGGAACTAAAACGAATGATGCCATGATACCGCAGCACAAGGCCGGTGATGTGCTTGAAACTGACGGCTTTGAGCTCAGCGAGAAGACCTCAAGCTGTCCGAAGCGATTTACAGATGCAGACCTTATAGCTGCCTGCGAGGCACCGCACAAATTTCTTGCGGATATGAGCCATAAGGCTCTGGGACGTGCCCTTAAGATCGGAACCTCGGCAACGAGAGCCTCGATTATAGAGGAGCTGATAAACAGAGATAAGTATCTGCAGCGAAAAAAGGAAAAGAAGACCGAGTATATAGTGCCGACGGAAGCCGGAATGCACATATATGAGAGACTGAAGGACAGAAAGATCTGTCAGGTCGATATGACTGCCGAGTGGGAGGAGCAGCTGGAGCTTATCAGGAGCGGAGAGCTGGAGCTGTCGGAGTTTGAGGAAAGCATGCGCCGGGATGTAAGGACCATGATAGAGGATATCAGAAGCCTTAATTTCCAGGCAGGCTCCGCCGGCATAGCTGCAGCAGCAAATAAAGGCAGAGCAGCGATACAGCGGCACAGCGCAGGAACCGGCATGACAGCGGCACAATCAGCGACAACGAATGTATCATCAGACTCAGTGCAGTCACAGGGCTACCGCATAGTCGGAAAATGTCCAGAATGCGGCGGGTCGATACTGTCAGGCCCGCGCGGCTTCTTCTGCTCAGGCTATAAGGCAGGCTGCGGAGTCGGAGCCTACAAGACAGTTAAGCTTGGAGAAAATGAGAGCTATACAGTCAGTGATACAGAGTTTGCAGAGCTTCTCAGGGGAGAGTCAATAGCCATAGTCACAGAGGCAAGGACCGGCTCACCGCAGCAGCATGGATTAATCTACAATCTTAAGGAACGGTGCATTAATGAGGCTGCAGTACAGGGCAGATCATAAAAATGACAGTACTGCAAGGTTAAGCTGCAGGCAGCTCTGATGCATAAGATAATCAATAAAAGAACATTTTTGTCTGATTTCGGCTGCTTGTGCCTTCAGGCTGAAAAAAAAGACTGACATAAGAGGGAGGAATTCTTTATGCCAAAGGAGATTGAAACTAGGATAGGACTTAAGGAGTGGGATGTAATAGGACGCGCCATGTATCCGAAGGCATCGCTTTACATAGTGCATATATTTGCAGTCATATGCATTTTCCTGACTGTAAAAAGCTTTACCGGCGACAGCATCAGCGTATGGGGTATTTATTACATACTGCTCGCAATTGTACTGGAGGTGTTCCCGCATCTTGCAAAGCACAACAGGCTCAAGGCCAATAGGAGATTTTTTGAACAGGAATACGGAGATAAGGAGCTGGTGCTGAAGTATACCTTTTCCGACGACGGATATTCCATATATAACAATCTGAGCGGCGAAACCTCTGAATATAAATACGACAGTCTTGTAAGCTACAAGGAGACGGATGAATATCTGCTGCTTAAGTCCAAGGACAGACAGTATTTTATCATAGGCAAGGCTGAGGCAGATGCGGCCGGAATCAAAGAGCTGCTCAAAGAAAAAGCACCGGAGCTTAAGTCCGATGCAAGGTAATAATATTGCTGAAAATGCCTCCGAGATCCATGGGTACGTAGCGCTGAAGCTCAGCAATATTTATGAGATATTCGGCACCCCAGCTTGAAACAG
>CAVALT010000314.1:0-385 GCA_963589455.1 Clostridiales bacterium | reverse complement strand
CAGTGATATAAGTCCCGTCAATTGCTGTTATGACAACAAAATGAGAACGAACTCTTTTAACCGGTGTTAACGCACCGGTTTTGTTATCTCTGCGGTAAAGCATGATCCCGCGGCTGTCCTTGGCCTTAAGGCTCTGATGAATTCCCGGGCCTATAAACAGTATGACCGGGATATCATCCTGCAGGGAGGCGGTTATGGCCTCGGACAGAGCATCCTTCAGGGGCAGCAGCCTTCCTGAGCGCGCCTTAAACGGCAGCCTGCGGACGGCAAGATAGAGCTTAAGATAGAGTGCAAGCACCATGCCGGGGATACCTCTTCCGGGCACAAGAGGAAAGGCCGGAGCAAGCTTATATATAAGCTGTCTGTAGTGATCAAGGCTTATAGG
>CAVALT010000313.1:0-2192 GCA_963589455.1 Clostridiales bacterium | reverse complement strand
CAGAGGCCCTTCGGGCCTTGGCCGCCTTCCGTATATCAGCGTGAATTTACCTGCAAGCAGGCAATTCGCGCTGATATACGGAAGGTGCCGAACAGATACAAAGAACATAAAAACAGGTAGGAAGGAATAAACAGATTATGAGCTACAGAGCCTATGAGAAGGAGGGACTCAGATTCACTACGAGACAACTCCATGCAGGATATAATCCCGGAGAACACTATCGTTCCAAGGCGGTGCCGATTTATCAGACAGCAGTATTTGAGCTGGGGGACTATGAACGCTGCCTCCGCTTGTTTGAATATGCGGAGGAGGGACATTCCTATGTGCGCTTTTCCAATCCGACTAACCAGGTTTTGGAGGAGAGAATTTCTTCACTTGAGGGAGGCACAGCGGCGGTTACATTCGGCTCCGGAATGGGAGCCATATCCAATACGCTCTTAAATCTGCTGCATCAGGGAGATGAGCTTATAGCAGTCAAGACTCTCTATGGCGGCAGCACCAAGCTGTTTGACAATACATTTTCCGATTACGGAATTCATACAAAATATGTAGAGGATGAGAGCAATATTGAGGAATACCGCAGGCTCATCACGGATAAGACGAAGGCCATATATCTTGAATGTATAGGAAATCCGCGCATCAATATTATCGATGTAGAGGCAGTAGCGGATTTAGCGCATGAATACGGCATTCCTGTAGTTATGGACAATACCTTTGCCACACCTTATCTCTTCCAGCCGTTTCAGCACGGCGTTGATCTTGTGTGCTATTCAGCAACAAAGTACCTGTCAGGACACGGAACGGTTATTGCAGGTATTGCGGTTGAAAAGGGAGGTTTTAACTGGCTGAACGGCAGATTTCCTGAATTTGAGGAATTTTATAAGGAAAATGTCGGACCGATGGGAGAGGAAGTGCTTAAGCGTGAGATGTTTACAAAGCGGCTTCGTATGCGGTATCTGACGGATCTCGGAGCACATATGGGACCGCAGACAGCGTTTTATGTCCTGCAGGGCATGGAAACACTCTCTCTGAGAATGGAGCGCCATGTATCAAATGCCAGGAAGATAGCTGAATTCTTGGAAGGTCATCCTGCTGTGAAGGAGGTGTCCTATCCGGGATTAAAGAGCAGTCCGTATCATGCACTTTCAGAGAAATATTTCCCGAAGGGACCCGGAGCAATGATGGCAATACGTGTCAACGGAGGACAGCAGGCGGCTCTTAAGGTTCTGGAGAGTGTGGAGATATTCGACTATATGGTAAATGTGGGAGATGCTAAGTCGCTGATTGTTCACCCTGCCTCATCGACGCATTTCGGACATACAGAGGATGAACTTAAGGCAGCAGGCGTTTATCCGGATACGCTCCGCTTGTCTATCGGTATCGAGGACGCAGAGGATCTGATTGCGGATCTGGACCAGGCTCTAAATGCATCACTGAAGTGCGAAGTTTGACAAAGAATAATGCTTCATTGGCAAAGGCTGTTAAGAAAATGCTGATTTGATAAGCATTTCCCTAACAGCCTTATTGCTTACTTAACATCCACGCAGCTGAGCTCTCCGGTCTCTGAATCCATGATATAGCCGCTTATGCGTATGTCCTTTGGCATAAGCGGATGAGTCTCAAGGGCTTCGACGGTATCACGCACCGACTGCTCAACCGAATCGAAGCCGCCGAGCCACTGCTCAAGATTAATGCCGCTGTGGCGGACTATTGCAATATGCTCCCTGTCTATGCCTCTGTCAACAAGCTTGTGCAGCATCTCACTGCCGTCCATGCCCTGAACTCCGCAGTTTGTATGGCCTATAACCATTATCTCCTCTACGCCAAGCTCAAGTATGGCCACAAGCAGGCTGCGCACTACCGAGCCGTAGGGCTGTGTTACAACACCGCCGGCATTCTTGATAATCTTGGCATCACCGTTTTTAATGCCGAGTGCAGCCGGCAGCAGCTCTATAAGTCTCGTATCCATACAGGTAAGTATAGCCAGCTTCTTATCAGGATATTTGCTGGTAAGATAAGGCTCATAGCCCTTGTTTTTTACAAATTCACGATTATATTCAAGTATTTTATCTATCATGGCAAATGTATTCCTTTCTGAAGTTTTGATAACAATCGTTGGTTTTACAGAAATTCAGGGAAATGCTGATTAAATCAGCATTTTCCTAAAAGCCTCCGGCGGAACGCACGGATTT
>CAVALT010000312.1:589-2200 GCA_963589455.1 Clostridiales bacterium | reverse complement strand
TGATTATACAGTCTTTCTCTCTTAGGTATAGCCCTGTAATTGCAGATTGTAGAAAAGCAGTCTATGCCGAGACGGCTCTCAAGCTCCGAAAAGTCATAATGCATCAGCCTTCTGAACACCTCAAAGTCGCCTAAGGCAAAATGATTGACCGAGCCGTCCGTGCTGCCCACTCTCTCACAGGTCTTCGTGAAGGAGTTCTCATTGGTCATAAGTATATATGTCAGATAGCTCTGCCACAGATTGTCGTTAAAGCCGCATTCCGTGGAGAGGTCAAGTATACGCTTAACCTCATGATAGCATCTCCTGATAAGCTCGTCCTTATCTGCTGCCGGCTCCTCTGAGTCGCGGATAATCTCTGCAACATTTTCAAGTATGCTGTCGCCGCCCAGATTACTGAACAGCAACAGCTTAGACAATTCTCTGTACATCAGTTCAAAACAGCTCCCTTATCTGCAGACATTACCAGCTTTGCATAACGTGCAAGGTAACCGGTCTTAATGCGCGGCTCCGGGCATACCCACTTTGCCTTACGCTCCTTAAGCACCTCATTCGATACCTTAAGCTCTATGGTATGCTCCGGTATATTAATGGAAATGATATCGCCCTCCTCAACAAGGCCGATAGGTCCGCCTGATGCGGCCTCAGGTGATACATGTCCTATAGAGGCTCCTCTTGTAGCTCCTGAGAAGCGTCCGTCAGTGATAAGCGCAACCTCCTTGTCAAGACCCATTCCGGCTATGGCCGAGGTAGGATTCAGCATCTCTCTCATGCCCGGGCCGCCCTTAGGTCCCTCATAACGGATTATAACCACATCTCCTGACTTTATCTTTCCTGCGTAGATTGCAACAATAGCATCATCCTCACAGTCAAATACTCTTGCAGGTCCCTCATGAACCATCATCTCAGGTGCAACCGCAGACTGCTTAACTACACAGCCGTCAGGGGCAATATTTCCCTTAAGGACTGCAATACCGCCGGTTTTTGAATATGGATTGTCGAGAGGTCTGATGATCTCAGGATTGCGGTTAACTGCATGTGCGATATTCTCGCCTACAGTCTTGCCTGTACAGGTAATGAGGCTTGTATCAAGCAGACCTGCATCAGCAAGCTCCTTCATTACAGCATATACGCCTCCTGCTCTGTAGAGATCCTCCATAAAGGTAGGACCAGCCGGAGCCAGGTGACAAACATTAGGCGTATGAGCAGATATCTCATTTGCCATATCAAAGTCAATATCTATGCCGCACTCATGAGCGATAGCCGGAAGATGAAGCATGGTATTGGTTGAGCAGCCAAGTGCCATATCTACGGTCTCAGCATTGTGGAAGGCTGCCGGAGTCATGATGTCACGCGGACGTATATTCTTCTCTACAAGCTCCATGATTTTCATGCCGGCATGCTTTGCAAGTCGAAGACGTGCAGAGTAAACAGCCGGAATGGTGCCGTTGCCCTCAAGTCCCATGCCTATAGCCTCTGTAAGGCAGTTCATGGAATTAGCTGTGAACATACCTGAGCACGAGCCGCAGGTCGGACATGCATTTTCCTCATAATCAAGAAGACCCTCTTCGTCAAGCTTACCTGCAATGTTGGCACCTACTGCCTCAAACATGC
>CAVALT010000312.1:0-579 GCA_963589455.1 Clostridiales bacterium | reverse complement strand
AGGTACGGCTGCCGTCTCTGAGCACTCCTGCAAGCATAGGACCGCCTGAACAGAAGATTGTCGGGATATTGAGTCTGGCTGCAGCCATCAGAAGTCCCGGAACATTCTTGTCACAGTTCGGTATCATAACGAGACCGTCAAACTGGTGTGCCGATACCATGGCCTCGGTTGAATCTGTAATAAGCTCTCTCGTTACAAGAGAATACTTCATGCCGGTATGTCCCATGGCAATACCGTCACAGACAGCGATAGCCGGGAACTCAATAGGAGTTCCGCCTGCTGCTCTGACTCCTGCCTTGACAGCCTCGGCAATCTTGTCGAGATTCATGTGACCCGGCACTATCTCATTATATGAGCATACTACTCCTATAAGGGGTCTCTCTATTTCTTCCTTTGTTAAGCCCAATGCATACAGCAGTGAACGGTTAGGTGCGGCCGGTGTGCCGTTTTTGATCACATCACTTCTCATGGCAATTCCTCTCATTACGTTATTAATGGCATAATATCTGTAAGGCGCCGAGCACTAAGGGAATGCTGACTTAATCAGCGTTTTCATGATATGCCTGCATATACGCCTTC
>CAVALT010000311.1:0-2205 GCA_963589455.1 Clostridiales bacterium | reverse complement strand
TGAATTTACCTGCAAGCAGGCAATTCACATCGAAATATGGCAGGTGCTAAACAGATACCATAATTTTATCTTATGATGCCGGGGACTGAAGCTTTTCTCCCTTAAATCATCTGATCAAGTGAGGTTTTCCATGATAAAGGTTGAGCATCTGACAAAATGCTACGGCAGCTTTACTGCTGTCAATGATCTCTCGTTTGAAATCGACGATGGTCATGTATACGGCTTCCTTGGGCCTAACGGAGCCGGCAAATCCACAACAATGAACATCATGACCGGCTGTCTGTCTGCAACTGCAGGCCGCGTCAGCATAGACGGCCACGATATACTTGAAGAGCCAAAGGCCGCAAAAAAGCTTATCGGTTATCTTCCGGAGCTTCCGCCTCTGTATGTAAATGAAACTCCCTTCGAGTATCTTCGCTTTGCAGCTGAGGCCAAGGGTCTTCACGGCCTGCAGCTAAAGCAGGAGATTGAGCGTGTCATAACCGAGACCGGTCTCGTGCAGATGAAGGACAGACTTATCTCTGCTCTTTCAAAGGGCTATCGTCAGCGAGTCGGCATAGCACAGGCTCTCCTTGGCAATCCCAAGCTCATTATTCTTGACGAACCGACTGTCGGCCTTGATCCACTCCAGATAATTGAGATCCGTGAGCTTATCAGGTCGCTTTCCGAATCTCATACAGTCATATTCAGCTCGCATATACTTTCAGAGGTGCAGGCAGTATGCGACAGGGTTCTTATTATCTCACACGGACGTCTTGTGGCCTTTGATTCCACCGAAAATCTCGAGAGCGTCATGACAGGCTCTGGAGAAATCAGACTTGGACTTCGCGGAGAGGAGGCAAACGCCGCAGAAGTTCTCAGGAAAAACATCCATGTAACAGGCTTTGAATGCTCTCCGGCTGACGATGGCCTGAAGCTTCAGATCAGAACTGACGGAAGCTGCCTTAATGATATATGCTGTGAGCTCGTACCTGAGCTGTGTGCTCATGGCATGCCTGTTTACGAGATAAGCTCTCATAAGGCTGATCTCGAGGAGATATTCCTTGAGCTTACCTGCGATGACGACAGCAGCCATGCCGCTGACAGTTCTGTGGCCGCATCCGCCGGTGAAACCGGCAATTATTCTGCAGATGCCGCTGATGCTGCGAGTGTCGGCACAGATTCAGACCCGGATTCAGTTTCAGATTCAAACTCAGATACAGATACAGGTTCAGCTGCAGGGGCAGGGTCTGGTTCAAATGCAAGGGCAGGCACTGACAATGAAGCCGCCGGCAGCAATAACGAAAACAGCAATAGATCTGAAGGCGAGGTGAATTCATAATGGCTGCAGTATTTAAGCACGAGCTCAGGTCCTACCTGCACTCATTTATTACTTATCTCTTCTGTGCATTCCTGCTTATTTTTACCGGAATAGGTGCAATGCTCTACAATATTCAATCCGCGGTTGCAAACTTTGAGTATGTTCTGCAGTTCATATGCATAGTTACCGTTGTCATACTTCCGATACTTACCATGCGTATCATATCGGATGAAAAGAGGCAGCATACGGATAAGCTGCTCTATTCACTGCCGATAAGCACAGCGGACATAGTATTAGGAAAATATCTTGCAGTGCTGCTGGTCTTCCTTGTCCCGGTACTGATAATTGCCGTTTATCCGCTGATCTTTGCCCGTTTCGGCGATGTATATCTGCTTACCTCATATGGTGCTTTGGCGGCATTCTTTCTGATGGGAGCTGCAATGCTTGCAATCGGAATGTTTATTTCGTCTCTAACCGAAAATCAGGGCATTGCTGCCGGAATAACCATACCGATTCTGCTCTTTAACTATTTTAGTGTAAGCCTTGCAGATTATGTATCAGCCTCGGCCTTTGGCTCCCTTATTGTACTTATGATATTTGCGGCCGTGCTTGCATTTATAGTATATTACTGCACTAAAAATGATAACCTCGGCTGTGCAGTATTCATCATCTGCGTGCTTGCACTCGGCATAAGCTATTATCTTAAGCCGGAGCTTTACACAGGCCTTGTTCCTGCCATTATGTCAAAGCTCTCCCTGTTCTCAAGATTTTCAACCTTCGTCAACGGAATCTTTGATTTAAGCTCAGTTGTTTTCTACGTGACCGCTGCAGCATTTTTCGTATTTCTGACAGTTCAGTCGCTTGAGAAGAGGAGGTACAACTGATGAAAAGCAAAAACGCACTTA
>CAVALT010000310.1:0-2216 GCA_963589455.1 Clostridiales bacterium | reverse complement strand
AGCCAGGGTAATAAGAGAGGGCAGAGAGCTTGAGATACCGATAGAGGAGCTTGAGGCCGGAGAGCTTTTTGTGGTAAGACCCGGTGAGAACATCCCGGCAGACGGAGTCGTCGTGGAGGGCATTTCCGCGGTAAATGAATCCGCACTTACGGGTGAAAGCATTCCGGTTGACAAGCAGTCAGGCGATAAGGTAAGTGCAGCTACGGTTAATCAGTCAGGCTTTCTTAAATGCCGTGCAGCACGCATAGGCGAGGATACCACGCTTTCACAGATTATCAGGATGGTTAGCGATGCTGCTGCAACCAAGGCGCCTATAGCCAAGATTGCGGATAAGGTATCCGGTGTGTTTGTTCCTGTTGTTATATGTCTTGCCGTTATAACTACAATTGTATGGCTGCTTGCCGGAGCAGAATTCGGCTATGCACTTGCAAGAGGCATATCAGTGCTTGTTATAAGCTGCCCCTGCGCGCTCGGACTTGCCACTCCGGTCGCAATAATGGTAGGAAACGGACTCGGAGCCAAGCACGGAATCATGTTTAAGACTGCCGAATCTCTGGAGGAAACAGGACGTGCGCAGATCGTTGTGCTTGATAAGACCGGAACAGTTACCGAAGGAAAGCCTGTGCTTACAGATATAATAGAAGCAGAGGGTGTTGACAGGGCAGAGCTTTTAAGCTATGCCAATGCTCTGGAGCTCAAGTCAGAGCATCCGCTTGCAGGCGCAGTAACGGGCTATTGTGCGGAGCTTATGAACAGAGCTTCGTCAGCAGCGTCTGCGGAAAAAAATAAAGTCCCGGCTGAAAATGCCTCAGAGGCTGAATATGATACGGAAAATGTACATATTATGGAATATGAAGCAGAGGCTTTTGAGGCACTGCCAGGAAACGGACTCAGGGCGAAAATTAACGGCAGAACCATTGTCGGAGGCTCATTTAAGTATATAAGCAGCATCTGCAACGTGCCTGAGGATATAAAAGCTGCGGCAGACAGGCTTTCGGAAAATGGAAAAACACCGCTGCTGTTCGCGGCAGACGGCAGGATGCTTGGCCTGACAGCTGTTGCAGATACGATAAAGCCGGAGAGTCCGGAGGCAATCAGGCAGCTTAAGAACATGGGCATTCATGTTGTGATGCTTACCGGAGACAATGAGAGAACTGCAAATGCCATCGGCCGTGAGGCAGGAGTGAATGAGGTTATAGCCGGCGTGCTTCCTGACGGCAAGGAGGCGGTGATAAGACAGCTTAAGTCCTACGGCAAAACCATAATGGTAGGAGACGGTATTAATGACGCGCCGGCGCTTACAAGCGCGGATATAGGCATGGCAATTGGTGCAGGAACGGATGTTGCCATAGATGCTGCAGATGTAGTGCTTGTTAAGAGCAGACTGAGCGACATACCGGCAGCCATAAGGCTGAGCAGGGCAGCCCTTGTCAATATACATGAAAATCTGTTCTGGGCCTTCTTCTATAATGTTCTCGGCATACCGCTTGCCGCAGGCTGCTATGTTCACATCTTCGGATGGACGCTTAATCCGATGATAGGGGCAGCAGCAATGAGTCTCTCGAGCTTCTTTGTGGTAAGCAATGCCCTGAGGCTGAATATGTTTAAGCCTAATGATCCGTCTAAGGATAAGCGGCTTAAGCATGCTGTGAAGGTGGACCCGGACGGCAAGCTCCTTAAGCCCGGAAGTGATAATAACGGTACAGTCAGCGGCGCATGCAGTGCTGCCGACACCTGCAATAGAAATAACAACATTAGTAAGGAGGAAAAAAGTATGAAGAAGACAATTAACATTGAGGGAATGATGTGCCATCATTGTGAGATGGCAGTACAGAAGGCTCTGGAGGCACTCGACAATGTTAGCCATGCAGAGGTAAGCCATGAGAAGGGTACAGCTGTGGTTGAGCTTAAGGCAGAGGTTGCTGATGAGGTGCTGAAGAAGGCTGTTGAGGATAAGGACTACACTGTTAAGTCTATTGAGGGTTGATGCAGTGTCTTAGGGAAATGCTGTTTAATCAGCATTTCCCTAATTGGAATAATGGTATCAGTTCAGCACAAATCTCGAATTTGCTCCGCAAATCCTCGATTTGGCCGGCCAGAGGCGCTCCGCGCCTTGGCCGCATTCCGCATCTAAGTGTGAATTTGACTGCAGGCAGTCAATTTACTCTTAAATGCGGAATGTGCTGAACAGATGCAAAATAAACATACAGTAAGAG
>CAVALT010000309.1:0-2224 GCA_963589455.1 Clostridiales bacterium | reverse complement strand
AATAAGGATAATGCAAGCCATAATATGGATGATATCGCAGCAAAAGATAAGGGACACGTAATGCATCATTTTTTTGTAGATAAAAATAATATAAATGAGAACATCATTATTATAGATGATAAGGATGATTATAATCACGCTGTCAGAGTGCTTAGGCTTAAGCCGGGCGAGAGAATTATCGTGAGTGACAGCGAGGGTACAGATTATATCTGTGCAGTCTCGGAAACAGACGGGGAGAGCCTGAGGCTGACAGTGGAAGAAATTATGGAGGATAACCATGAGCTTCCGTCAAGGGTGACGCTTTTTCAGTGCCTTCCAAAGTCTGAAAAGATGGAGCTTATCATACAGAAGGCAGTTGAGCTCGGAGTGAGTGATATTGTGCCGGTCATATCTAAAAACTGTGTCGTGAAGCTTGATGACAAAAAGGCGGCATCAAAGCTTAAGCGCTGGCAGCTTATCGCTGAAAATGCGGCCAAGCAGTCAAAGCGCAGCATCGTTCCGCCTGTTCATGAGCCTGTTAATTTCAAAACTGCAGTGGAGCTCTGCGAGCAGCATACCGTGAGTATAATTCCTTATGAAAATGAATCCGGCATAACAGGTACCTGTGAAGCTATAGTGAGCTTCCTTCCGGGAAACAGCGTGGGAGTTATGATAGGACCGGAGGGAGGCTTTGATCCTCTTGAGGTGGCTATGGCCAACCGTCACGGTGTCAGAAGCATTTCCCTCGGCAAACGTATACTCAGGACTGAAACAGCTGCCATTGCCGTGCTCAGCCTTATCATGATCAGACTTGAGATAGCGGAGGGCATGAATCTTGAGCTTGATCAGGAAACAGAGGTTGCAGAGGGGACAAACCGCAGATGAGAGAGATTTATTTTGATAATGCCGCAACAACAAAAGTGCGTCCTGAGGTTATAGCCATCATGGATGAGGTGATGGGCTCAGAATACGGCAATCCGTCCTCAAGGCATATACTGGGAGTGCATGCGGAAAATTATGTTAAAACGGCTGCACAGCAGGTTGCAGCCTCGCTTAAGGTTAAGCCGCAGGAGATAGTCTGGACCTCCGGCGGGACCGAGGGCAACAATATGGCCCTCATAGGTACGGCTCTTGCAAGAAAGGCCTATGGCAGACATATAATAAGCACAAATATTGAGCATGCTGCAGTATATAAGCCTCTGGAATTTCTTGAGTCGCTTGGCTTTGAGATAAGTATACTCGGTACGGATTCCAGGGGGCATATAGACCTGGATGAGCTTAAAGCGCTCATAAGACCGGATACCATACTGGTCAGCATAATGTGGGTAAACAATGAAATGGGTGCCGTTCAGGATATTCCGGCAATAGGACGGCTGATTAAAGATGCCAATCCGCGTGCGTATTTTCATACAGATGCCATACAGGCCTTCGGAAAGCTCAGTCTCCGTCCGAAGGATGCAAATGTGGATATGCTTACAGCAAGCTCACACAAGATTCATGGTCCGAAGGGAGCAGGCTTCATTTACATTAATGAAAAGGCACATGTGGCGCCTATCATACTTGGAGGAGGACAGCAGAAGGACCGCCGCTCGGGTACGGATAATGTTCCCGGCATAGCAGGAACGGGGCTCGCTGCAGAGCTGTACCGCAGGGAGCATGCCGCAATAGAAAAAAATATGCTGAGCGTTAAGGACAGACTGATTGACAGGCTTAATGAGCTTGAAGGTGTTACGGTCAATTCCGACAGCGGACTTAACTCAGCACCGCATATTGTGAGCGCCTCCTTTGAGGGTGTCAGAGCTGAGGTGCTGCTGCATGCATTGGAGGACAAGGGCATATATGTATCCTCGGGATCGGCCTGCTCGTCCAATCATCCGGCGATAAGCGGAACCCTTAAGGCAATCGGAGTAAGGCCTGAGCTGCTTGATTCCACGCTCAGGTTTTCCTTTGGCATATATAATGAGCCTGAGGAGGCAGACCTATGTGCGGAGGCCTTAAGAGAGCTGCTTCCGCAGCTTCGGAGGTTTCGAAGGTATTAAGCAGACGAATGTTTAAGGAAATGCTGATTAAATCAACATTTCCTTAATAGCCTCCGGCGGATCGCACGGATTTGCAGGCGAAATTGTTGCTTCACAACGCAAATCCGGCGGAAGAAACGCTTTAATCAGCGTTTCCTTAATTGCATGATTTGGATTGCTAAAGCTGAAAGCAGGATGTTATAATTAAGAAAATATCTGTTTAGCAT
>CAVALT010000308.1:0-2226 GCA_963589455.1 Clostridiales bacterium | reverse complement strand
GCCTGCAAGCAGTCAATTCATACTGAAATACTGAAGGTGCTGAACAGATACATAAAAACAAATAAGGCCACGGAAACGTAACTAACTGCCGTACTGTCTGTGCGTTCAGCAATTACGATCCCGTGGTCTTTAAATTGCAGGATAGTATCTATTTTCCTAAAAATACCGTTATATATACAGTAAGCATGATGCCGAGAGCAGCAATAGCTGCATATTTCTTCTTATCCTTCAGATAGCCTACTGCCAGACTTAGTATGATTATGGCCGTAATAACTGCCATCTTTGCTGTATCCATCGGAGTATGCTCCCTTTCTTCTTAAACTGTATTTGTTTAGCTGCTGCAAATCCGTGCGTTCCGCCAGAGGCTGTTAAGGAAATGCTGATTTAATCAGAATTTCCTTAGATATCAAGCAGCTCGCTGTAAGCTCTGAGTGCTCCGTCCGTATCATGTGCAAGCACCTTCTTTGCCAACAGCTTGCCGAGCTGTACTCCCTCCTGATCAAAGCTGTTGATATTCCATATAAAGCCCTGGAACATGACCTTATTTTCGAAATGAGCGAGTATAGCACCGAGCGTTTCAGGTGTCAGCCTGTCTCCGACTATGATGCTGGACGGCCTGCCGCCCTCAAAGTATTTATTCCTGTTTTCGTCATTTTTGCCGCATGCAAAGGCCATGATCTGTGCTGCAACATTTGCACAGAGCTTCTGCTGGCTTGTGCTTCCCTGTATTTCGATGTCCTTATCCGCCTGATCCTGTCTGAAGCCGACAAACTGCAGCGGAATGATATCTGTTCCCTGATGCAGCAGCTGATAGAACGAATGCTGTCCGTTTGTACCGGGCTCTCCGAAAATGACCGGACCTGTCTTATAGCTTATCGGCTCTCCGAAGCGGTTAACACTCTTGCCGTTTGACTCCATATCCAGCTGCTGAAGATGTGCCGGAAAACGGCTTAAGCCCTGTGAATACGGCAGAACCGCAGTTGTACCGTATCCCAGTATATTTCTCTCATACACGCCTATAAGCGCATCCAGCATGGCCGGATTCTCATGTATGTCCTCATTCAGTGCCAGACGGTCCTCTGCCGCCGCTCCCTTAAGAAAACGATCAAAGACCTCAGGGCCGAAGGCCAGCGATAATACAGCCCCGCCTACAGCTGAGCTTGAGGAATATCTGCCTCCGATATAGTCATCCATAAAGAAGGCGGCAAGATAATCACTGCTCTTTGCAAGCGGAGAGGTCTCGCTCGTTACGGCTATCATATGCTTAGACGGATCAAGGCCTGCTTCCTTAAGTGCAGACTTTACCAGTGCCTCATTTGTAAGCGTCTCAAGAGTAGTTCCCGACTTTGATACAAGTATGAACAGTGTATGTGCAAGGTCGCAGGAGCCAAGAACAGCCAGTGCATCATCCGGATCAACATTGCTGATGAACTTTGCCTCCATCAGCTTCGTTCCGCCGGCCTTTGCCCAATTCTCCAGAGCTATGTACATCGCACGCGGTCCGAGATCACTTCCGCCTATGCCTATCTGCACAACCGTATTGAATTTCTCACCGGCAGCATTTGCCACAGCTCCGCTGTGTACCTTAGCCGCAAACTCTGCAATCTTACGCTGCTCGCCGGTATAGAAGGCTCTTTTATCTGTTCCGTCAGCAATTACCGGACCGTCAAGCTGTCCTCTACAAAGCTGGTGAAGCACCAGACGCTTCTCACCTGTATTGATAACGGCACCGTTAAGAAGCTCCTTGTACTTATCGATAAGCTCCGCTTCTTCAGCAAGCTCCGAAAGCCCAGAAAGAATCTCTTCATCCACTGCCTTGGCCGCATAGCTGTATACAAGTCCGCCTGACATCGGCACGCGGTAATTTCTCACACGCTCTGCCCCGCACTCACCTGACATAAGCACCTTAAGCTCTGCCCTGTGATCTGATTTAAGCAGCCTTCTGTAAGCTGCCAGTTCATCAAGATTCTTCCACTCTGCCATAATTAAGCTCCTCCCCTTTGAGAACCCTTTATCCGGTATCAGTCAGACTCAGAAGCTCCTGACCCTGACTGAACATAAGGAAACGTTGATTAAACAGGCATTTCCTTAATAATCGATTGCTTCAACTATACCGCATCACTGCATTTCTTTCAATTCTTATGACACTATGGTCAAAATTCACAAAATCGGGTAACTGTTTAGCACCCATCTCGAATTTGCTCCGCAAATCCTCGATGTAGCTGG
>CAVALT010000307.1:0-2234 GCA_963589455.1 Clostridiales bacterium | reverse complement strand
AGCAGCAGTGCTTCTTTCTGTCGGTATGATAGCATCGCTTAGTGCATGCGGCACGGAAAAGGCACAGACAAGTGAAAGCACCGAAAGCAGCACCGAGAGCTCAGCTGCAGCAGATACTGATAATGACGGACAGGCCTCCTCAGAGGCTGAGCAGTCAGGTGACGGTATTACAATAACCTATGCAAGAGCAGCATCGGCCACCTCTCTTGATCTTCATCAGGAGATAACCATGAACAACGCCTTTGCCATAGACAAGATATTTGAACCTCTTGTAATGTTTGACAAGGACGGAAATATCTATGATTATCTTGCTGAGTCACATGAAATAAGTGATGACGGACTTACATATACCTTCAAACTTCGTGACGGTCTTAAGTTCAGCGACGGCTCTGATGTTACGGCAGAGGATGTAAAGTTCTCCTTTGAAAGACATCTGGAGGTCGGAGGAGCACTTCCGCTCGAGGCCGATATAAAGAGCATAGAGGCAGAGAATGACAGGACAGTTGTGATTACTCTCGGTACGGCATATACTCCGTTTATCTCGGAAATTGCAAACTTTTCAAACGGCATAATCCCAAAGGATTTCGGTGGCAGAACAGAGGAGGAATTCTTCAAGTCACCGGTAGGCACGGGTCCGTTTACAGTGACAAGCTGGGATCCGACAGGAGATATGATCTTTGAGAGAAATGAATATTACTGGCAGGGCACACCGACAGTATCAAAACTTGTTTATAAGCTTGTCGAGGATGATAATCAGGCTATAAATCAGCTGAAAACAGGCGAGGTGGATGCTATCGAGGATATGAGCTTCGCAGCTGCAGAGGAGATTGCAAACGGTGATGAGACAGATGCGATAACAGGCAACGGCTGGAATGTTGAGGAGCTGTTCTTCAACACACTGGATGAGCATTTCAGCGATGTTCATGTAAGAAGAGCTCTTGCCATGGCTATTGACAGGGAGGCTCTCACGGCATCACAGACCTACGGCTACGGAGTAACAGCCAACACTGTGCTTCCGGCAGCTGTCAGATACTGCACAACAGACACAGTAAATGCATTAAAGACGGATATAGAGGCTGCAAAGGAGGAGCTTAAGAAGAGCGCCTACCCGGATGGCTTTGATACAAGCATAAGCATTGCCTCAGGAAATAATACAAGACTTCAGGAGGCACAGATAATTCAGGCAGCAGGACAGTCCATAGGAATCAATATCTCAATAGACCAGAAGGAAATCGCAGCCTTCAGAGAGGATTTCAAATCTCTCAATTATTCTATGATGATAAACAGTGCCACAGCTGACTATCCGGATGCCAACTCAATCTTTGCATTCCAGGTGGATCCCGAGGGCTTCAGCAAGTGCTACTGGACAAGCTATACAAATGACGAGGCTGTAAAGCTTCTGCATGAGGGACAGACAACACCTGACGGAGATGAGAGAGCAGCCGTATATGAGGAGCTTCAGCAGCTTCTTGCAGCTGAGGTGCCGTACCTTCCTCTTTACTATCCTGAGATTGTTATCGGAGTGAGAAGCGATATAAAGGGACTTGAGGTGCTTCCTAACGGTTCAGTTAACTTTACAAATGTAAGCAGGGAATGATAAAATCAGCGGAAAAAAAACATAATAACAGAGCAGGGCAGGACTTTGGCAAATGGCTTAAAAGGGCTTTGCTTCGGTCAATGCTGGTAGTAGTACTGGTTATGACAGCTGTGTTCTTTATCATAAGACTTGTACCGGGAGATCCGGCAGTCATGGTGCTCGGAGAGCACGCCGATGAGGCGGCGGTGCAGGCACTCAGAGAAAGACTCGGACTCAATCTTCCGGCCGGTCAGCAGTTTATAGTATTTATAAAAAACATTCTTACAAGCATCGACACGGGAGTGTCGATAAAATATAACATTTCAAGCCGTGACCTGGTGCTGCAATATGCACCGGTCACGCTTTCGCTTGTTTTGATGTCAATGCTTATAACACTGACTGTTACACTCATTCTCGCTGTTGCCGCAGCAACGCACAGAAACGGACTGCTGGATCATATAATAAGGATAGTCCCGGCGTTTACACAGGGCATGCCGGTTTTCTGGCTGGGTCTGCTTTTGATAATAGTCTTTTCTGTAAAGCTGAAATGGTTTCCGGTAGGCGGAGTGGGCGAGGGAAAGGAATTTATAAGAAGTCTTGTGCTTCCGTCTGTTACCATAGCCTTCGGACAGATACCGCCTCTGGTCCGTTCTCTGAG
>CAVALT010000306.1:0-2239 GCA_963589455.1 Clostridiales bacterium | reverse complement strand
ATATTGCAATACCTGATGAGGAAAGCTGCACCATTGAATACAAGTTCATTTCCGGTGATGAGGAAGCGAAGGATATAGTTAATGATATCCGCAGCAATCCCGTACAGAAGAGGACAGCCATATCTCAGGCAATGCTTGATGTTATGAGCGGACGGAGTGAGCGTGAGGACATATATATTAATAACGAATTCGGCAATGTGATTTCAAGCTATGTGCCGCTCTATGATGAGGATGATGTCATACTCGCAGTTATAGGAGCAGATGTAAGTATTACCAAGGTTGAACGTTCACTTTTAAGCAGTCTGCCTAAAAAGCTTATTTCGGCATTGATCATAGGCATACTCAGCCCTATAGTTTTATATTATGTGATGAAGAGAGAGGTTATAGAGCCAACCAAGAAGATAAGCATTGCGATGCAGCAGTTTGGCCATAACGGCAATTACGATACGCCTGAGCTTAGTCTGAACAGAGACAACGAATTTAATGTAATTGAGAAATCCTTCAACAGTATGGCTGCGAATATTCGTGAAAACATCAAGAGGATACAGAAATATTCGGAAATGGAAAGCCGTCAGGCGGCTGAGCTTAATGTAGCAGAGGAAATCCAGCAGGGCTTTCTGCCGGCGGAGCACAGCGAAGACAGCACTGCTGAGATAAACGGCTGCATGGTCCCGGCAAAACACATAGGCGGCGATTTCTTTGATTACTTTGAAAGCAGGGGTCATACTGTTCTGATTATTGCAGATGTATCCGGCAAGGGCTTAAGCGGAGCTATATTTATGGCAAGTGTTATTACGCTGATACGCGGATTTGCAAAGATGTTTGATGACCCGCATGACGTACTGACGGCTGTCAACAGGGAGCTTGAGCATACTAATCCGAATATGATGTTTGTAACGGTTTTTCTGGCCTATGCAGATCAGGAAAAAGGAGTAATACGATACTGCAATGCCGGACATAATCCGCCGTATCTGATTACAGACGGAAGGGTCAGGGAGCTCTCCGGCTCCGGAGGCCTGCCTCTTGGAATTATGGCAGATGAGGTCTATGAAACGGCTGAGGAATTTTTGCCGCTTGGAGGCACGCTGTTTCTTTATACTGACGGCGTTAATGAGGCTAAGAACAGGCAGGGCACATTTTACGGAACAGACAGGCTTGAACAGCTTCTTGGAAAATGCAGTGGAGCCGATGCAGTAAGACGCGTTCGCAGCGACCTTAGAGAATTTATGGAGGGCTGCGGGCAGTATGATGACATAACCATGCTGAGCTTTACTACAAAGGCAGACGAGCTTGTCATTCCGGCCAGTGTCCCATGCTTTGACAGACTTCGCAGCTGGATAAAGGAGGATGAACGCATCCCCGACAAGATGAAAAATGAGCTTTGCCTTATGGCAGAGGAGCTCTTTGTAAATATCGCCTCCTATGCATACGGAGATAAGGATGGCGAGGTTCTGGTCAGAAAACAGATCAGAGCTGACGGCTGCTGCCTGCTTCAGTTTACCGACAGCGGAGTACCCTTTGATCCGACAAAGGATATCACGGATATTGAGAAATATGATCCGTTTAAACAGGTCGGCGGTCTTGGACGCTTTGTGGTTGAATCGATTTCCGATGCATGGCTGTATACTAATATTGATGGACTTAATATCCAGCTGATCATCAAAAAGAATGAAATGACTGAGGAAAATGAAGCCGGCGCCAAAAGCAACTAAGTAAACGCTGATTAAAGCGTTTCACACGCCGGATTTGCGTTGCGGGATAGCTAATACCACAGCAAATTCGCGCGGTACGTCGGAGGCTGTTAAGTAAATGCTGAATTAATCAGCATTTACTTAACACTGACTGACAGCAGATACAGCAGAATAATCTGATGAGGTAAATAATATGTTTGGAATGGAAGTACTTAAAAATGATGAAAAGGTGGTCGTCTTTCTGGAAGGAATGATAGATTCGACCACCGCAGGTGAATTTGCGGCTAAAATGGAAAATGTTCTGCAGGAGACGCCGCATACACTTATTCTTGATTTTGGCAAGGTTGATTACATTTCCTCTGCAGGCTTCAGAATTTTATTCATGATTGCAAAGGAAATGAAAAAAAATCAGGGCGATTTAAGTGCGGTGAATGTGAGCAATGAGATTCAGAATCTCTTTAATATGGTACATATGGATCATGTTATGAAGATAAATTAAGCTAACTGTTTAGCCCCTATCTGGAATTTGCTCCGCAAATCCTCGATAT
>CAVALT010000305.1:0-2239 GCA_963589455.1 Clostridiales bacterium | reverse complement strand
TAACGTTACCAAGCACAAGGTTATGACCTTTACCATATCGGCATTTTTCGCAGGTGTATCAGGTGCTATATATGCGCTCAGCATCACCTCGCTGCTTCCGACCTACTTTAACTTCTCAAAGTCATCAGAGTTCCTTGCCATGGTTATCATGGGCGGCAGCGGATCAATGACAGGCTCGATCGTAGCAGCTCCGATACTCTCGGCGCTTCCGCAGATTATTTCCTATGTAAATGCCTTCGCAAGCTATCGTATGCTTATCTATGCAGTGCTGCTGATCGTCATCATGATCTTTAAGCCCTCGGGCATCTTCGGAAGCTATGAGTTCTCACTCGAGAGACTTATAGACAGGATCACCGGCAAGAAGGCCGCAGCTGCAGTCTCTGCACCTGCTGCTGTAAATGCAGCAGGTGCAGAGGCTATGGCGGCTGTTTCGGCTTCTGCAGCAGCTTCAGCCTCAACGTCGGCTTCAGCTTCAGCCGCTGCGGCAGCAGGCTCTGACAAAGCAGAGGGAGGTGCAAGATAATGAGCGAGAAGATTACTCCCGTACTTGAGACAAAGGGTCTTGGCATAGCCTTTGGCGGACTTAAGGCCAACAACGATGTAAATATTGTTATCAATCCAGGCGAGCTTATAGGTCTTATCGGACCTAACGGAGCCGGCAAAACGACCTTCTTCAACCTTATAACAGGCGTATATCAGCCGACAGAGGGCAGCTATTACCTGAACGGTGAGAAGATGAACGGCAAAACCACATATCAGGTTGTGGCTGCAGGCATCGCCCGTACCTTCCAGAACATCAGGCTCTTTAAGAAAATGAGCGTGCTCGACAACGTAAGAGTAGCCTTTAATAAGGACATGAAGGCCAGCCTCTTTGATTCCTTCCTCCGCACTAAGAAGTTCAGAGATGAAGAGGAGGAGATATATAACAAGGCCATGGAACTGCTTGCCATGTTCGATCTTGACAAATATGCGGATCAGGCAGCAGAGAACCTGCCTTACGGCCAGCAGAGACGTCTTGAGATAGTCAGGGCGCTTGCCACGGATATGAAGCTGCTGCTGCTCGATGAGCCGGCTGCAGGCATGAACCCGACAGAGACTGAGCAGTTGCTGCATTCAATTAAGATGATCAGGGAGCATTTCCATATACCGGTACTGCTTATCGAGCATGATATGAGCCTTGTTATGAATGTCTGCGAGCGCATCTATGTGCTTAACTTCGGTGAGATACTTGCATCCGGAACACCGGCTGAGATATCACAGAATCCTGAGGTTATTGAGGCATATCTCGGCAAGGAAGCGTAAAGGAGGTACGGGATGCTTAAGATTGAAAATCTGAATGTGCACTACGGTGTCATTCATGCGATAAATGATGTATCAATAGAGGTTCCGGACGGCGAGATCGTTACGCTGATCGGAGCCAACGGAGCCGGCAAGACGACCATACTGCATACTATCACAGGCCTTAAGAAGGCAACCAGCGGCTCCATACTGTGGAACGGCAAGGAGCTCACAAAGGAGCATGACTACAATATAGTTAACCTTAAGATGGCACATGTGCCTGAGGGCCGTCATGTATTTGCAAATATGACTGTTCAGGAAAATCTTGAGATGGGTGCAGCCTTTACCCCTGAAAAGGGCGGTGCGTCTGAGGTTATGGCTGAGGTGTATGAAAAGTTCCCGAGACTGAAAGAGCGTGCAAAGCAGTTTGCAGGTACTCTTTCAGGAGGCGAGCAGCAGATGCTTGCAGTTGGCCGAGCACTCATGAGCAGACCTAAGATACTGCTTATGGATGAGCCGTCCATGGGACTTTCTCCGATACTTGTTCAGGAGATATTCAATATTATCAAGGAGCTCCATGAGCAGGGCCTTACCATCCTGTTGGTTGAGCAGAATGCACGTATGGCGCTTTCCATTGCAGATCACGGCTATGTTCTGGAAAACGGAAAGATCAAGATGCATGATGAGGCTAAGGCGCTTCTCAGCAATGACGAGGTAAGAAAGGCTTATCTCGGAGTATAAGGCTTGCTCAGGCATTCCGGCTATTCCGGTGATCCCCCGTTTTATCACGACTGTCGGAATGACCTTAAGCATATATAACTTTTTCCGGCAGCCCGGGCTCCTGTGAGCCCGGGCTGTTCTGTAGTGAAGAGGCTTGTAACCCGCAGGAATGGTGAAAAAAAACTGAAAATAAACTGAAAAAACTGAAAAAAATTACGGATTTTATTATATAATGTAATGA
>CAVALT010000304.1:0-2256 GCA_963589455.1 Clostridiales bacterium | reverse complement strand
GTTGCTTCGCAACGCAAATCCGGCGTAGGAAACGCTTTAATCAGCGTTTCCTTAATACTGATATTGAGGATTACCCTTTTATGTTTCATTTTAATTTCAAGCCAAGGATAAATTTATCAAAAACCAAAGACAGCTTCGAGAAGCTGCAGCACTACAAAGCTTATGTATCGGTATTTGAGCGTATATACATACGATTCGTAGCTGTTCTGATGATACTTGCTGCGATTATATTAAGCACCGGTCTATTCTTTTCACGACTGGATACAGAGCTCGATAATTATGACTATAATCTCCGTCTCTCTCTTGATACCGTTCATCAGCGCATGCTGCTTTCAAGCAGCCTTATCAATGAACAGTATGCTGATGTAGACAGCTTTATTTACACGGAAACGGCTCTTACCAAGCTGCATCTTCTGAATACTCCTCGTGAGGAATGGCCTGATGCCATCAGTCTGCTTACCGATCCTGAGGATAATGTTGAATTCTACTATATAGAGGGAATGATGGAGTCCTTCAGCAGCTCCAATGCACAGGGACTCGGTCTCAGCCGTGATGAGCTCACTGAGCTGACTGATGAGGGTATACTTGAAACCGATGACTCAGGTATTGTTAATCTCTATGCCTGTGACTCGATTTACAATGGCTACCTTGTTACCATGTACCGCAATGTAGGAAGCCTCAGCCTGATCTCCTACCGTGCTCCCTTGGACTCCAGCAAGCTTGCATCATCCAGTTACAGCTATATAAGCTATAATCTCAAATCAGGGAGGCTCTATTCAGATAACGGCTCAGTACTTACCGAGCGCACCATCAATGATATCGATATCAAACCGATTTTTGACAATTCCATAGATATCGATGATCCTGCCGCGGATTACAGCGGCTTTGAAATCATACACCACCTTAATGAATACCGCACCTGTTCTCTGGATATTGAGGATAACGATGAAACGGTTGACAGGATTATGCTTTATTACAGGGTAAGGGATTGCTTTGACAATGTGCTGTCAGATATTATTCTGCCTGTTGCCTATATCCTTCTGACTGCCTTTATACTCATAGTCAGTGCTTCAGTGCTTCGCTTTGTGCGTTCCTCTGCCAGAGCTGAATCCGAGATTGTACGCATTGGTCATAGATTAGCCTTTGATAAGCTTATACTCAGACGTGAGTGTTCATTATTCGGCATAGTAGCCGTGATAGTTACACTTATACTTGTATATGTAGCTGCCCTTTCTGATATCAGCCGCCAGAACATGGAGGCCTCCTATGATTTGTCCTCAATCATAAACGCAGAAAAAACTGCCAATGCGGATACAGAAAGCTGCAACGCCATCAGAGACAGCAATAAGATTACCGATCTCAATAAGCTTGCTGCTGTAATTGAGGGCAATCCCAACCTTCGCACTAATGAGATGCTTAAGACTGTTGCCGATACTCTTAACGGCTGCCGGGATATCACCATATTCGGACAGGATGGTCTTTCTGTCGCCTCCTCAAGCGGCTACATCGGCTACAGACTCTCTGACTCCGGCGACCCCGATGAAAACGGCAATGATCTTACTTCTGTACTTAATACCAGTCTTGACCATTACCTTACTCCGCCGGATGATTCAGGCATAAGCTATTATGCGGTTAAGAGCAGCTTTAATTCAGGCGTTATACTGTTTACTGCCACCAACAATCTGTTTTCTGACATCACAGACAGAATGACCGGAAGCTCAATAATGATAGAGGCGGATTTCGGCAAATCCGATGTCATATACTATCATACAGAAAGTGAGAAAACGCTTTATTTAGCCAAGGCCGGAGCGCATACCACCCGGACTGTAGCCAACACGCTTGATGAATCCGCACTGCATGACAATTTCTGCGGCATACGAACTATCGACGACACCCGCTACCTTATTAATGTTGCTGCTGATACGAACCTGGAAGGCAATTACTTTATTGATGCACTTCCGGTAACCTATATATTCGAGTCTGTTGGAAGCATACTGATTGCCTTTGTTATCTGCCTGCTCATAATTCTTGCATTTATAATATTGCTGTTTGTGCCATTCAGGACCACCCGTCACAGCATTATTAATCTGCCTGCAGGTTATGCTGAAGACATTGATAATGCCCCGCATACTTCTGTAACGGAGGCATTTGCAGCTTCGGCATCAGCTGCTGATATATCTGACGGCTCTGACAGTGCGTCTGATGATCATGACAATAAAAATAAAACAATTGCACTTCATCGAAGCGCCCTTAAAT
>CAVALT010000303.1:0-2265 GCA_963589455.1 Clostridiales bacterium | reverse complement strand
AGAATCTGGACGATTATGATGAAATCTATCTGGGCTATCCGAACTATTGGGGAAATCAGAGGGACAGCATTGAGATGCGTTACGAGAATGAGAATATATGGCTGACACAGAAGATGATGACCACATTGTACGATGTGGATGTTAGGACAATCAATGAGCATATTAAGAAGATCTATTCTGACTCTGAGCTTGATGAAGATTCAACTATCCGGAATTTCCGGATAGTTCAAACAGAGGGTTCACGCCAAGTTACACGTGATACCAAGCACTATAACCTTCAAATGATCATAGCCGTAGGCTTTAAGGTCAACTCCGAGCGTGCCGTACAGTTTCGTAAATGGGTAAATCAGATTGCAAAGGATTATACCATCAAAGGCTGGGTCATGGATGATGAACGTCTGAAACGAGGAACGTATCTGACAGAAAAGTATTTCGATGAGCAGTTAGAACGCATTCGTGAGATTCGTGCCAGCGAAAGAAAGTTCTATCAGAAGATCACTGACCTGTATGCGACAGCCATTGACTATGACAAAAATTCTGATTTCCCCAAACTACGTGCTGCGACCTATGGCAGGAAAAAGACTCATTTTACTATCGTGCTGACAGTAAATAGTTTTCGTCCAAAGGCATTCTGATTTGGACGAAAAGTTATAATTGACGGCCTTTGAGAGAATGGCTACACTGAAGTCATATGATATACACAGGCATATACAAGTCAAGATTGGGGAATATTCTGCTGGCTTCGGATGAAGTCGGCCTTACCGGTCTGTGGTTTGAGGGACAGAGGTATTTTGCTGATACACTTCCTGATAAGCATATTCAGCAGGAAACAGAGATCCTTGCAGAGACAAGGAAATGGCTGGATGTATATTTTTCAGGCAGAGAGCCTGGGTTTACTCCGCCGCTTCATCCGGATGGTTCAGACTTCAGGCAGGCAATCTGGAGTATCTTATTGCGGATTCCTTACGGACAGACGGTTACATACGGAGAAATTGCACGTGAGATTGGGAAAATGAAGCATATTCAGCATATGTCTGCTCAGGCAGTCGGCGGAGCAGTCGGACATAATAAAATCTCTGTTATCATTCCGTGTCATCGTGTAGTAGGTGCGGATGGAAGCATGAACGGATATGCAGGCGGAACAGACAGAAAGCGCTCACTGCTTGAGCTTGAGCATGCAGATATATTATGATACCAGGGTCAAAAGCTTCATAATCCAAAGCAAGCTTGCTTGCATGAGGACTTTTGAGCTTGGAACACGCTTTAATCAGCGTTTCCTTAATAGAATCCGTTTTTGAACATATCGCTTAAAGGAAATCAGGAGTACATATATGACAGAAATGGAAAAGGCCCAGAAGGGCTATTTATATGATGCAAATTATGACAGAGAGCTGATTGAGGCACGGACACGCTGTGCTGATCTGTGTTATGATTTTAATCAATGCAGGCCTTCAGATACAGAGACACAAAGAAAGCTGCTCTGGCAGATACTCGGAAGCATAAAAGGCACGCCTGTAATTACAGCTCCATTTTACTGCGATTACGGCTTTAACATCTCCATAGGAGAAAACTTCTATACTAATCACAACGTCACTATACTTGACGGAGCCAGGGTTACGTTCGGGGACAATGTCTTCATTGCACCTAACTGCGTATTTTCCACTGCCGGTCATGCATTAGACAGTGAGTTAAGAAACAGGGGGCTGGAGATAGCACTTCCTATCACCGTAGGCGACAGTGTATGGATAGGCGCAAATACAGCTGTACTGCCGGGCGTGACGATAGGCAGCAATACCATAATCGGTGCAGGCAGCGTTGTGAACAGGGATATACCGGAGGGCGTGATTGCAGTCGGCAATCCCTGTCGGGTTGTCCGCAAAATTACAGAAGCGGATAAAAACAGATATCAGCTGATAGAGCCATAAAAGGGTATCATGCTATGCTATTGCTGTAACAGCTGCATATCAGAAAATATGCAGCTGTTACAGCATATTTTTAAGGAAACGCTGATTAAAGCGTTTCCTTAAACAGCATGGCGTATTTATGCTTTTCCTGATAGAATGATGTTGGAGTCAAAAGCATTTTCCAAAACAGTCACCAGATTACCATCAGATATCCCGGAATTCCGGAGGAGGGATTTGTGTCATGCCGAAAAAGTCACATACAGCGGAGGTGGATTTTAAAGAGCTCACTGAACATATCTTAAGTTCTTATCTAAATTCTGCCTCCGGAGAGGATATGGAGGTTCTTAAGCTGCTCGATGAC
>CAVALT010000302.1:0-2266 GCA_963589455.1 Clostridiales bacterium | reverse complement strand
TTTCACGGTAGAGGTTGAGCGTTCTTTAAGAGTTCTCGACGGTGCAGTCGGAGTTTTCTGCGCAAAGGGAGGCGTTGAGCCTCAGTCAGAGAATGTCTGGAGACAGGCTGACACCTACAATGTACCGCGTATGGCATTCATCAATAAGATGGATATACTCGGTGCAAACTTCTACGGTGCAGTTGATCAGATTCGTGAGAGACTTGGCAAGAACGCTATCGTTACACAGCTTCCTATCGGTAAGGAGGATTCCTTCAAGGGAATTATCGATCTGTTTGAGATGAGAGCCTATATCTACAACGATGATAAGGGCGATGATATCTCCATCACAGAGATTCCTGAGGATATGAAGGATGATGCTGAGATGTACCGCGATGAGCTTGTTGAGAAGATCTGTGAGCTTGATGACGAGCTTACAATGATGTATCTTGACGGCGAGGTTCCGACTGAGCAGCAGCTTAAGGCAGCTCTCAGAAAGGGCTGCTGTGAGTGCACAGCTATTCCGGTATGCTGCGGTTCTGCATACAGAAACAAGGGCGTACAGAAGCTTCTTGACGCTATTGTTGAGTTCATGCCTTCTCCGCTCGACGTTCCTCCGATCGACGGTGTTGATCTTGACGGCAACGAGACTGTTCGTCATTCATCTGACGAGGAGCCGTTCGCTGCTCTTGCATTCAAGATTATGACCGATCCTTTCGTAGGAAAGCTTGCATACTTCAGAGTATATTCAGGTACTGTTAACTCAGGCTCCTATGTACTCAATGCTACAAAGAACAAGAAGGAGCGTGTAGGACGTATCCTTCAGATGCACGCAAACAAGCGTACTGAGCTTGATAAGTGCTATTCAGGTGATATCGCAGCTGCTGTAGGCTTCAAGTTCACAGGAACAGGTGATACGATCTGCGATGAGCAGCATCCTGTTATCCTTGAGTCCATGGAGTTCCCGGAGCCGGTTATCGATGTTGCTATCGAGCCTAAGACTAAGGCTTCTCAGGGCAAGATGGGTGAGGCTCTCGCAAAGCTTGCTGAGGAGGATCCTACATTCAGAACAAAGACAGATACCGAGACAGGTCAGACTATTATCTCAGGTATGGGTGAGCTTCACCTTGAGATCATTGTAGACAGACTTCTTCGTGAGTTTAATGTCGAGGCAAATGTCGGAGCACCGCAGGTTGCTTACAAGGAGACCATTACAAAGCCGGCTGACGTAGATTCCAAGTACGTTAAGCAGTCAGGTGGTAAGGGTCAGTACGGACATTGTAAGGTTAAGTTTGCTCCTATGGATGCAAACGGCGAGGAGCTTTACAAGTTTGAGAATACCGTTGTCGGCGGAGCTATTCCGAAGGAGTACATCGAGCCTATCAACGAGGGTATTCAGGAGGCTATGAAGGCAGGCCCGCTTGGCGGATTCCCGGTTATCGGTATTTCTGCTAATGTATGGGACGGAAGCTACCATGAGGTCGATTCCTCAGAGATGGCCTTCCATATTGCAGGTTCTCTTGCACTTAAGGAGGCTATGGCTAAGGGTTCACCGGTTCTTCTTGAGCCTATCATGAAGGTAGAGGTTACAGTTCCTGAGGATTACACCGGATTCGTTAACGGCGACTTCAACAGAAGAAGAGGCCAGGTAATGGAGATGGACGATGTAGGAGGCGGAAAGATCATCAGAGCAACAGTTCCGCTTGCTGAGATGTTCGGTTATTCCACAGAGCTTCGTTCAGGCACACAGGGACGTGGTAACTATTCTATGTTCTTCGATCACTATCAGCCTGTTCCGAAGAATGTTCAGGAGAAGATTCTGAATGATAAGAAGGGCAAGTAAGCAATACTTTACTTGAAAAACAGCTATATATACCGTATAATTGTATAAGTTTATTCAGTATATTATTTACCAAACCAATTGAGGAGGAGATTCCAATGGCAAAGGAACATTTTAACAGAAGTAAGCCGCATTTAAATATCGGTACCATCGGCCACGTTGACCATGGTAAGACAACTCTTACAGCAGCTATTACACGTGTTCTCTCAGAGAGAGTTGACGGAAACGCAAAGGTTGACTTCGAGAACATCGATAAGGCTCCGGAAGAGAGAGAGAGAGGTATCACAATCAATACCGCTCACGTTGAGTATCAGACTGCTAAGCGTCACTATGCTCACGTTGACTGCCCTGGCCACGCTGACTATGTTAAGAACATGATCACCGGTGCTGCACAGATGGATGGTGCTATCCTTGTTGTTGCTGCTACTGATGGTGTTATGGCTCAGA
>CAVALT010000301.1:0-2283 GCA_963589455.1 Clostridiales bacterium | reverse complement strand
CTGTCAGACCTGTTGTATAAGCATTATGGTCAGAAAACAGTAATACTGATAGACGAGTATGATGTTCCGCTGGATAAGGCATTTCAGAATGGATATTATAACGAAATGGTTTATCTGATGCGTTCCTTATTCGGAAAGGCCCTTAAGGCAAATGACTCTCTGTATTTTGCGGTGCTCACAGGCTGTCTGCGTGTTTCGAAGGAAAGCATTTTCACAGGCCTTAATAACTTTAAGGTTCTGTCAATAACGGATGTTCGCTTTGATGAGCAGTTTGGCTTCACTGAGGATGAGGTTAAAGAGCTGCTAAGCTTTTACGGACTTGATTTGCATCTTGATGAAATCAGGGAATGGTATGACGGCTATCGCTTTGGTGATACAGACATTTACTGTCCATGGGATGTAATTAATCATATAGACAGGCTGCTTGCAGAGCCTGATGCAGAGCCGCAGTCATATTGGATCAATACAAGCGGAAATGCACTTGTAAAGCGCTTCATAGATAAGGCGGACAGGACAACTCAGGATGAGCTTGAAAGACTGGTTTCAGGAGAAATCATTACAAAGACGGTTAATCTTGAGCTGACCTATGATGAAATAGATAAGAGCATTGATAATCTCTGGAGTGTGCTGTTTACAACCGGATATCTTACACAGGCAGGTAAGCCGGAACGAGGCAGCTTAAGACTGAAGATCCCTAATGAGGAGATAAGGGAGGTCTATAAGCTGCAGATACAGGAATGGTTTAAGAATAAGGTTTTATCAGATACATCACGCCTTAAACTGTTATGGTCTGCAATAGAACGCGGAGCGGCTGAGGATACAGAACGGTATCTGACAGAGATGCTCGGAGCCACCATCAGCGTACGGGATGCAGGCGCGCCTCATGCTGAAAAGGAAAATTCCTATCATATGTTTTTAAACGGCCTGCTCACTGGAAATGCAGAATGGGCGGTACGTTCAAATATCGAATCCGGAGACGGGTATGCAGATATTATTGTGAAGCTGCCGGAGCCTGATGCTGGTATTATCTTTGAGCTTAAGTCAGTGAGGGACGCAAAAGAGCTGGATACAGCCTGTACCGAAGCACTGCAGCAGATCAGGGATAAGCGATATGCAGAATATCTGAAGGATGACGGACGTGATAATATACTGCTGTACGGGATTGCATTTTATAAAAAAAGATGCCGGGTCATGGTACAGAAGCTGAGCTGAAAACTAAGGAAATGCTGATTAAATCAGCGTTTTCTAAAGTGACTGGTTAGCACCCCATCTCGAATTTGCTTCGCAAATCCTCGATGCAGCTGGCCAGAGGCCCTTCGGGCCTTGGCCGCCTTCCGTATTTTAACGTAAATATGCCTGCAGGCAGTCTATCCAAGTTAAAATACGGAAGGTGCTAAACAGAGAACATAAAAAGCGCAGGAAATAACGCTTATACAGACGTTTTTCCTGCGCTTTTGCGTTCTGCGCGGGCCTTTAAAACAGCGGCTCTCTGCTCACGCATGGCATTGATAATTTTGACAAGCTCATCCTCATAGTCCGCGTGGCTTAAATCAGGGAAGGCACGCAGTATACGGCCGTAGCTGTAGTGCCTGTGGCGTATGACGGATTCACGTATACGCATAATTTCCTCGGTAAGCTCTGCCTGACCAAGTGCCGCCTGAACCTGGCTCTCCTGAAGCTTAACACCTGCCTCGAGGCTGTGTGTTCCGATTTTTTCGGTAAGCTCATCACTGAAGCTTCGCATCTTATTGCCAAGCTTATTAAGCCTGTCCAGCTTGGAGTTGAGTTTGGCGATAGTAAGCACGGTAATAATACAGTCGGCAATAAAAAGTGTATAGCATATGATCACAAAGGCATATCCCAGCGGCCTGTCCATGAGATTAACATTAAGCTCTATAAACGGATGAACTAATTTAACTGCAAACAGGATACAGAAGCCCCAGGCAAGGGAAAACCTTGCACAGATGTATCCGCCAAGATTAAAGGGCTCCCTGCTGTAGTCCCACCAGCGCATATGAAAAAGCCTGTACAGAACAAAGCCTCCGACAAGCTCAATAAGCGTTGCAAACAGAGTACCGCATATAAATAGCGGCAGCAGGTGATCTCTAAGCGGATCCAGAACTGTCAGAACACATATCATTCCAACTCCGTAGATAGGACATAAGGGTCCGTTAAGAAATCCGCGGTTTACGATAACTCCCTTCGATACGGCATGGAAAACCACCTCAAGGCACCAGCCAAAAAAGGAATACAGTAAAAAATATGCTGTCAGGTAATAAAAAT
>CAVALT010000300.1:0-2295 GCA_963589455.1 Clostridiales bacterium | reverse complement strand
GTCCTCCTCTTTAAAGCCAAGGCCCTTGAGAATGCCGGTCACATTGGAGCGTACCGCGTATCCGTTCTCAAGCTCAAATCTGTGAGAGAGCACTGCATAGCGGCTGTAAATGTCCTCAAGCTCACTGCTTCCGGAGGAGTCGGACATACCTGCCTCATTCATCCTGTGCTCAAGCTCCCGGAGCTCCTGCTCCATATCTATAAGATACTGCTTGACGCTGAGCACCTCGTCATAGATGCTGCGCTCTGAGTGATCGAGTGCCATCTGAGAGAGATAGCCAAGGCGTACGCCCTTTGACAGCGTAACGCTTCCGCTGTCAGGAGTCTCTTCACCGATGATCTGACGGATAAGTGTGGTCTTGCCTGCGCCGTTTACGCCGGTTATGCCAAGCTTGTCATTTGCTTCTATATGAAATGATACATTTTTGAAGATATCATTTCCGTCATATGATTTTGTAAGATTGTTCACTGATAATATCATAATGAATCATTGTATCATAAAGACTGGATTTTTGTTTTGATTTTTGTAATTATTCCTTAGGTTGTAGGAGCAGACCGACTGTGATAAACTAAACATGGGGTCGGAGGCTCTAATTCACAGATGAAATTTACTAAGGATTCGGTCAATGACCGTCTTGAAGAGATAACATACGGGGACGTCAAAGCAGACAACAGCCGCATGCATGCGCTGAAGCTGCTTTTGATTTTTATTTTGCTTGTAGCTTCCTTAAGCGGTGCGGCGTTCGGCTTTGGCTGTATTCTCGGCATTATTGACAATGCACCCGATATAGATACTCTGTCCTTCTCACCGAAGGGCTATGCAACAACAACCTATGATACCAAGGGCAATCTTACGGCAACACTCATACAGGAGGGCTCCAATCGTGAGGAGGCCACCTTTGATGAGCTTCCGGAGCAGCTTATCGATGCCTTTGTGGCTATAGAGGATCAGCGCTTCTGGACTCATAACGGCATAGACCTAAGATCCATTTCCCGTGCCGTTAAGGGCGTGCTGACCGGAGACAGCTCGGCGGGAGGCGGCTCCACGCTTACCCAGCAGCTTATTAAAAACAATGTATTTTCCGGCGGCAATGAAAAGGGCTTTGAGCTCTATGAGAGAAAGTTTCAGGAGTGGTACATTGCACTGCTGCTGGAAAACCGTCCGGGAGTTGACAAGCTTGAGACCAAGAAGCAGATAATCACTGATTATCTTAACACTATAAATCTTGGCAATAATACGCTCGGCGTCAAGGTTGCCGCGGAGAGATATTTCGGCAAGGATGTGAGTACTCTGGATCTTGCGGAGTGTACCGTGCTTGCATCTATAACCAAGAACCCGACCAGGCTTAATCCGCTTAAGCATCCTGAGGAAAATCAGGAGCGCAGGCTTCAGGTGCTTAAAAATATGGAGGAGCAGGGATATATTACTGCTGCTGAGAGAGAAGCTGCATCGGGTATGGAGGTCTATGACCGCATCAAGACGAACAATGAGTCCATATCCGCAGAGAATGATGTATACAGCTATTTCACGGACGCGCTGATTACTCAGTGCATACAGGTATTTGAGGACAGACTCGGCATGACAGAGGCTGAGGCCCGCAATCTGCTGTATTCCGGCGGACTTAAGATTATGACGACTCAGGATCCGGATATTCAGGCTGTGGTTGATGAGGAGGTCAACAATCCCGACAACTACGACACTGCCAAGTACAGCTTCAAGTGGCGCTGCTCGATAAAGCATGCTGACGGAAAGCTCGAGCATTACAGTGAAAAGGATGTTGAGAATTATTTCAAAAATGAGAAGCACGAGAGCTGGAGCGGACTCTTCCGCACTGAGGAGGCAGCGAGAGCTTATGCGGATCAGTATCGTGCCACGGTTTACAGTGAAGCAGACGGTGATGAGATAATTGCTGAAACCTTTGATGCCACACTGCAGCCTCAGGTGTCGGTTGTGCTTATGGATCAGCATACCAATGAGGTTAAGGCTATTACCGGCGGACGCGGTGAGAAGAAGTATTCGCTTACCATCAACCGTGCAACCGGAACCTACAGACAGCCGGGATCAGCATTTAAGGTAATTGCGGCCTTTGCTCCTGCAATTGAGGAAAATGGAGCAACCCTTGCCTCAACCTACTATGACTGTGAGTACGAGCTGGGCGACAAGAAATTCAAAAACTGGTGGAAGGCAGGCAATTATTTCGGCTATTCCACAATCAGGGACGGAATAGAATTTTCCATGAATATTGTGGCTGTGCGATGCATGTTTGAAACCGTAACGCCGCTTGAGGGAGTACGC
>CAVALT010000299.1:0-2307 GCA_963589455.1 Clostridiales bacterium | reverse complement strand
ACAGCATACAGACAGGCAGTATCTGTACTGAATACAATCAGCTGCATAAATATGCACAAATGCTTAGTCATATCTCGAATTTGCTTCGCAAATCCTCGATATGGCAGGTGCTAAACATAAATATTCTAAAACAGGTGAAGAACAATGAATAAATACAGCTTCAACATATACAGCTCAATTCTCGGCAGAGATAACTATGTCCAGGTATACGGGCATGCAGGAAGACCGGTGCTCTTTATTCCGTGTCAGGACGGCCACAGCTGCGACTTTGAGAATTTCCATATGACGGATGTGCTCGCTTCAAGAATCGAGAGCGGAGAGCTTACGGTATTTACCATAGATACTATAGATCAGGAGACCTGGTCTGATAAATATACAGATCCCGCATACAGAAGCAGCCTTCATGAGAGATGGATGAATTACATCTTCGATGAGCTTGCTCCGGCAATATATGAAAGAACGTCCGATGACAGAGGCATCCTGGTATTCGGCTGCAGCATGGGAGCAACGCATGCCGTCAATCTGTATCTGAGACGGCCGGATATATTTACAGGACTGCTTGCGCTAAGCGGCATATACAGCGCTGACTACGGCTTCGGCAGCTACAGGGATGAGGCTGTGTATTTTAATTCACCGGTGGAGTACATGAGGAATCTCCCAGAGGGACATCCTTATATAGAGATATTCAACAGACAGAGAGCCGTGATATGTGTAGGACAGGGAGCCTGGGAGCAGCCTGAGACCACACGGGAGCTGGATGCAATCTGCAGCTCCAAGGGCATAAATATATGGTTTGACTACTGGGGATATGATGTAAATCATGACTGGGACTGGTGGTATAAGCAGACGGAATACTTTATGCCTTACCTGATGGACGAAGGCTGACATGTATATCCATGGCGTAAAGAGGCATGGGCTTTTGAATGTTATGCTTGCCGCTCTGCATGGAGTATTGTGCCCACGCAGGCAGAGAACGGATTCACCCAGAACATGAAGCAAGGACTATGGATCCAGGATTAATTTACAGAGCATCAGACAGAAACAGACTTAATAAGAAACGGCATATAAGAGGACAGACAGCATGAAAAACGTAGTATTCATATCACCGAATTTCCCGACAAATTACTGGAGATTCTGCATGGAGCTTAAGAACAACGGACTTAATGTTCTTGGCATAGGGGATCAGCCCTATGATGAATTAAGCTATGAGCAGAAGGATTCGCTCACCGAGTATTATAAGGTGGATACGCTGGAGGACTATGACTCGGTCTACAGGGCTGTAGCATTTTTTACCTTCAAATACGGACGCATTGATTTCCTGGAGTCCAATAATGAGTACTGGCTGGAAAATGATGCAAGGCTTCGCACGGATTTTAACATCAGCACAGGCTTCCGGGTCGAGGACATTCCGCGCATCAAGTATAAGTCGAAGATGAAGGAGTACTACAGGGCAGCGGGAATACCGGTGGCAAGATACCACATGGTGGATGACCTCGAGGGCTGCGAGAGCTTTATAAAGGAGGTCGGATATCCTGTTGTTGCAAAGCCGGACAACGGAGTAGGTGCATCGCATACCTTTAAGATCAGCAGCAGGGCAGAGCTTGTAGGATTTTTCGAGGATAAGCGACCTCAGACCAGCTACATCATGGAGGAATTCATCAATGCTGAGATCAATTCCTACGATGCCATTATAGATTCCCAGGGCAATCCTATATTTGAAGCGGGAAATGTTACCCCGATGTCTATCATGGACATAGTTAATAATGCAGATAATTCACTGTTTTATATAGTTAAGGATCTGGCAGCCGATACCAAGAAAATGGGCCGGGCAGCAATAAAGAGCTTCGGCGTGAAGAGCCGTTTTGTACACTTTGAATTCTTCAGGCTGCTGTCCGATCATGAGGGACTCGGCAAAAAGGGTGATCTGATGGCTCTTGAGGTCAACATGAGGCCAAGCGGGGGACTTACTCCGGATATGATCAACTATGCGAGAAGCACGGATGTCTATAAGATCTGGGCAGACATGGTGGCCTTTGACAGGACTGAGGTTGTGCCTGGAGAGCATTATTACTGCGCATTTGCAGGACTGCGCTACAGTAAGAAATATAAGTACAGCGTAAAGGATATCAACCGCAAATATGCAGAGAACATAAGACTTTACGATGTGGTGGATGAGGCACTCGCCCCGGCAATGGGAGATTATGTATATCTCGCAGCATTTTCAGACAAGAAGAGCCTCGACAGCTTCTACCGCGACGTGACGGCGGAGCTGTAACAGCAACAACGGCAACAGCAGCAGGCAGCTGC
>CAVALT010000298.1:0-2338 GCA_963589455.1 Clostridiales bacterium | reverse complement strand
ATAGGAATGCCTCTGTATGCACACATATCGCTGAAATGCTTAGATGTTCTCTCTGATGCATCCGATGCAAGCAGACACAGCCGTGCCCGTCCGCCCTTTATGGATTCCTCTGAGGAAAACTCACCGGATTTAAGCCTTCCAGCCTTTGCTGCGATACCGATCATTCCTCTTAATTTCTTATTATCTGTCAATTATAAGCCTCTTATTCCTCTTCAGTACCGGTCTCGGCTGCCGCCTCCGGTGCTGTGTCTGCAGCTGCATCGGTATCTGCCTCAGCAGCATTCTCCGTGGCATTCTCCGTCTCTGTATCAGACTCAAGCTCTGTTTCAGCCTCAGTATCAGCAGCTCCGTCATATGTCTCTTCAAGGTCCTGCTCATCAGCATTTTCCTCTGACTGAGCCTGCTCTGCATTATCTCCGAAGGCTAAGCCGGAATACTCACCCTGCTCATAAACAGCGCTGCCGTCCTCATCGTAGGCAGCCATGCCCAGCTCCTCAAGAAGGCCTGACTCCTGAGCCTGTGACTCTGACTTAATATCTATCTTATAGCCTGTAAGCTTAGCTGCAAGTCTTGCATTCTGTCCTTCCTTGCCGATAGCCAGCGAAAGCTGGAAATCCGGAACGATAACGATTGCCTGCTTTGCATCCTCATCTGCAACAACGCAGATAACCTTTGAAGGGCTTAATGCATTCTCTATGAGGAATGCCGGATTATCATCCCAGTTAATGATATCTATTTTCTCGCCGTTAAGCTCCTCTACTATCGAGTTTACTCTGGTTCCGTTAACGCCTACACAAGAGCCTACCGGATCAACATTTTCATCATGTGAAAGCACTGCCATCTTGGTTCTTGAGCCGGCCTCCCTTGCTATGGCCATTATCTCAACTGTGCCCTCCCTGATCTCTGATACCTCTTCGGTGAACAGGCATTTTACAAGGTCCGGATGTGTACGTGATACGGAAATGTGCGGTCCTCTCGGATTATTCTTGACATCAAGTACATATACTCTGATGCGCTGATTAAGCTTGAGCTGCTCACCCTTTATCTGCTCATTTTCAGCTAATATGGCATCTGCCTTTCCCAGGTTGACAGAAACATTTTTTCCCATGAAGCGTCTTACAACACCTGTCATGATGCCGTGCTCATGCTCGTAGAAATCTCTGTAGAGTGAATTCCTTTCCTCCTCACGGATCTTCTGTACGATAACACCCTTTGCATTCTGTGTAGCTATACGGCCGAACTTCTGTGAATCTATCTGTACCTCTACAAAATCACCGATCTCCGCCTTCATGTCTATCATCTTTGCATCCGGAAGACTGATCTCTATAGCCGGATCGAATACCTCCTCAACTACCTCCTTCTCCTGGATGATAGTGTAATCATAGGTATTCTTATCTATAGTCACTCTGCAGTTCTCGCTGGTACCGAAATGGTTCTTACATGCTGTAAGCAGTGAGCTCTCTATCGCCTCCAACAGTGCCTCCTGAGGTATGTTGCGCTCCTTGGCCAATATCTCAAGTGCTTCTTTTAATTCGGTATTCATTTGCTTTCTCCTTATTCATCCTTCGATGCGGCTGCATCTAAAAATCCCCTGGAGCACACCTCCATGGTATACATTTCATTAATAAAATCTTCCTTATCAAGCCACTTGCTCAGGTATCTGGACACCTTGACGCAGTCATTTATCGATACTCCCGGTGTAAGCTCCTCCGCTGCATCTGCAGTCTCCTGTGCATCAGCTGCTGCATTTAAGGGCTCTCCGGCAGTCTCAGCATTTTCTTCAGCTGCTGCCTTATCCTCTGACATTTCTTCTGTCTCAAGCTTTGCCTTACGCTGTGCAAGCTCATCAGCTGTAAGATCGATATAGAGTCTCAGATAATAATTGTTATCCTCATTAATAAACTCGGTCTTAATAAGCTCATAGCCGTTTTTTGCAAGGTAAGGTACTATAAATCCGTTTACCCGTTCAATATAACCTGTTTTTGACATCAATAATCCTTTTCGCATTATCCTGCATAAGACTTAAGAGTCACTTTAGCCGTGGCGCCGCATACTGATAAACAGCGGCATAATAATTGGTGTCTGCAAATGCAGCAGCTCCGCCCGCCTGAAAGCCGGAATACTGATTCTGCATTCCACGGTTTTTGGCAGCTTCTGAAACCGCCTGCAGCTCTGTAAAGTCCTATACAACGCATAAGGAGTGGACCTTCGTCCACTCCTTACTAAAAAATAATTATGCAACAGTAAAAATAATAGCATTATCCTGTTCTATTTACAAGTATTTTTTAGGGAAATGCTGATTAAATCAGCATTTCCCTAAAAGCCTCCGGCGGATCGC
>CAVALT010000297.1:0-2379 GCA_963589455.1 Clostridiales bacterium | reverse complement strand
GTCCGTAACCTCTGATATGCCAAGCGCAGCCCTGTGCCTTGTGCCAAGTGCCTTGCTGATATCCTTATTGTCAGAGAGAGGCAGATAGCAGGTAGCCGCAACTATCCTGTTTCCGCGAATAATAACAGCCCCGTCATGCAGCGGTGTGTTTTTCTCAAATGTATTAACTATAAGTCCGGTGCTGATAAGACCGTCTATCTCAATGCCGGTCTTAATATAATCATTGAGTGTTTCATTCTGTTCAATGACAATAAGTGCACCCGTCTTAACCTTGGCCATCTGGAACACAGCCTTTGAAAGCATCGAGGCAGATTCCTTATTCATGGTATTGTCATTTCTCTCTGCAGCAACCAGATTTCCGAACAGATACTTCGTGCTTCCGAGCTGTTCAAGTGCCTTCCTCAGCTCAGGCTGGAATATTACCGCCAGTGCTATTACTGCAATGGTTGAACATTTTTCTATAATCCACAGTATGGTATTGAGCTTTAAAATAAATGCCACGAAGGTAAAAAGAAGTATCACAAGAATACCCTTAAGCAGGGTAAACGCTCTGGTTTTCATTATCCAGTTGAGTACCTCGTACACAATAAATGCGATAATGAATATCTCCAGTATACTTCCTCCGGAAAATTTCGGAAGCAGTGACATCCAGCTCTTTATCTGTTCAAACAATGCCGCCAATACTACTTACCTCTGTAATCAAAATATACTGCCGCAGCTGCCTGGCTTATATCAGCCGAGCCGCCTGTTCAGTTCAGTCTTACCGGTCTATCCCATAAAAAAATGCGGATTAAGGAAATGCGGATTAAATCAGCATTTCCTTAACGTTTCCTCAATCAACGTCTGCCATACGGCTTTATCTTCGGTACTGCCTTCACATAGTAATAATAGTCATCATCCTCATAGCTCATTTTCTCTATGCGTGAATAATCAGCACTGAAAAATACCGTGACATACAGGAGCTCAAGTATGTATGAAACGACAAGCCCGATTATATCTGTCAGTATCGATATATCAGCACCGAGAATCACTCCTCCGACAATCATGAGCACTGCCAGTATGCCGGTTCCTGCAGATACGGCCAGCACTCTACAATTGTCAATGCTTGACTCTGAAATTATGCTTACAGCTGCTATGCAGATCACAAAAGCAAGCATGGTCAGCAGCATATATCTGCTGCTGAAGAGCTGCCTGATTACCGCTGTCATTTCAGAAGAGGCCATACTATAGCCGGATTCCTGGATTGTTTTGACATTTACCGCAAAATAATGAATTAGCTGCCATGCTGCCACGCCTATTGCAGCCGGAACTGCTGACGAGATACCAACCGAAAGTCCTAATATGACAGGTATCAAAAAAGGCAGCTTAAAATAAAACATTAGCGGCACAAGCGAGATAATAATGCCTGTCCCAGGCTTATAGCCGTAATACAATACAAATACCACTATGCAGAAGGCCGCCGTAACTGCTGCCATAAGCATTGAGACCTCAAACATATTGCCTATTATAAATGCTGCTGCCGCCGCAGATATAAAGCCCCACGGAAACAAAGCGCATACAGCAGAGGCTGCAAGTATCACAGCAGGTCTTGAAAGAAGCTCGTAATATCCTATGTTTTTTTCAATTACAACCAGCATCACAAAGGCCAGAAGCAGCTTGAGCACCGGTCTTAGAAATGCTCCGTATCTCGCATATACTGCTCTGAACGTATCTCTTAAAATAAGCAGAGTGTTCAATGTGTTCCTCCAAAAGCCTGCAGTCAGTCAGTCTCGTTATATCTGTATCTCTTTGCCAGGCGCTTGAGCATGGAATTATAAAGAAGTATTCCGCGCTGTGCCTTTTTATATCTCCTGCTGTATATAAATGCAGACAGCACAAGATAAGCAATCAATCCTGCAAGGTATATCATCACATAGCCCTTAAGCGTGTCCATGATACCTGACAGATTGACATTATAAAATATAACATCTGCATCCAGCAGCACGAGCATAAGAAAAATAAGCATCATTCCTATGGTATAACGCACTGCTGAAAGCATCAGATGCCATATTATATAATCATATCCGAAATATTTATCTATTTCAAAAAGCTTCTCATGACGATTCCTGTACATGGCAATCGTCGTCATGAGACGAACCTTATCTCTGTTTAGCATAATGCACAGAACTGTTTATTATCAGTTATTTCCCACACTCATGCCGGGTGTTGCATGAAGAGTAACATCATGATATCCGCCCTCAACAATACTGGTTGCCGATACAACGGTAAGCTTAGCATTCTTCTGAAGATCCGGAATGTTTGTTACTCCGCAGTTGCACATTGTTGACTTAACCTTGTACAGTGACTTTTCAACATTGTCGTGCAGAGAGCCTGCATAGG
>CAVALT010000296.1:0-2419 GCA_963589455.1 Clostridiales bacterium | reverse complement strand
TGCTGAGTGCGGACATGCTCATAGGAAGACTGGAGATACTGCCTATACTCGGTCTCTTCAGCAGGGCTGCCTGGCGGAGGTTCTGATAATCAGGGAAATGCGGATCAGATTTCAGCAAAAATGGCTTCTTTATTCATATTTTTTGCGGGCAAAAGGCTCAAAAAAGTCCTGCTGCGGGCAGGAAAAGACTTGGCTTTTGCAGCTTTAGGGAAACACTGATTAAAGCGTTTCCCACGCCGGATTTACGCTGTGAAGCAGCTAATTCCCTTGTGAATCCGTGCAATCCTTAAACTCGAAGCATCATTGTAATCAGGAGAACAGGATGAGATATATAGAAAATCTGAACGAAGGCATGCGCGTGCATGACGTATATCTGTGCAAAACCAAAAATATGGTTACCACACGAAACGGCAAGGAATATATAAATGTTATTCTGCAGGATAAGACAGGGCAGATAGACGGCAAGATCTGGGATCCGGACAGCCCTGGCATAGGTGAGTTTGAGCCTCTTGATTATGTCACTGTTGATGGAAATGTAACAGTCTTCAACGGAAATAAGCAGCTTAACTGCAATATGATATTCAGGGCTGAGGAGGGCAACTATAATCCAGGCGATTATTTCCCGGTGACCGAGTTTGATATTAATGAGATGGCGGAAAAGCTTATTGAGCTTATAGGAAGCGTTAAAAATCAGTATCTTGCACAGCTTCTGAAGAGCTTCTTCAGCAACGAAGCCTTCATGAAGAGCTTTAAGGTTCACAGTGCAGCCAAAAGCGTACATCACGGATTCATCGGAGGACTTCTGCAGCATACGCTCAGCGTAGCACAGATATGCGATGATATGGCAGCACATTACAGCTTTGTAAACAGGGATCTGCTGGTAACCGGTGCCATACTGCATGATATCGGCAAGATATATGAGCTTTCTGAATTTCCTGCAAATGATTATACTGATGCAGGACAGCTTCTCGGACATATCGTAATCGGGTCGCAGCTTGTATCAAATCACATAGCAAGGATACCGCAGTTTCCAAAGCGTCTTGCATCCGAGCTTGTTCATATGATCCTGGCTCATCACGGAGAGCTTGAATACGGCTCGCCAAAGAAGCCGGCAATCGTGGAGGCCATGATACTCAGCTTTGCCGATAATATGGATGCCAAGGTTGAAACCATGTATGAGGCACTCAGCAGCAAGCAGCCTCAGAATGAGGATGGCTGGGTAGGCTACAGCAAGCTGCTTGATACTAATATCCGGAAGAGCACGGAGGGCTGAGGCTGATGAAAAGGATTGGACTTGTGTGCATAGGGACACTGCTTGCTTCATGTATAAGCGTGCAGGCGGCATTTGCAGATAATCAGGGTACAGCATCATCCACGAGGATTATAGGAGCAGTGACGGGACTGAGAAACGCAGGCGGAGGTCCGGGAGCAGGAAGCGGCACGGCGGCTGCCGGAAACAGCAGCACGGAGTCTTCAGCAGCCGGGGCTGTAAGCACTAACGGTGAAGCTTCAGGAACTGTAAATGGCAGCAGCGCAGCCAATGCAGCCACACAGAGCAGTACTGCCGCAGGCACCGCCATTACAGAAGCAAGCACTTCCGGTAATATCGCAGCAGCCGAACTGTCTGCTGTAACCAAGGTCGGAGAGCTTGAGCTTGCAAGGCTTGATATTCCTGACAGTGCCTCGGTACTGGCAGCTCTTGAAGGAACCTCAGACGGAGATACGGGCGTGCTGACGCTGCTCATAAAGCAAAAGCGTGCCGACGGAACCGGATACTGGACAAAAATATCAGAGTGCAGCGCAAAATACGGCAGAAACGGACTGGGCAAGACAAGGGAAGGCGACAATAAGACGCCTGTCGGAGTATTTAAGATGAATACTCCGTTTGGAATTGCACCGGCTGAGGCAGGATTTCCGGCTGATTATGTTCAGATAGATTCAAGCTTCTACTGGAACGGCGATTCGGAGTCAGACCGCTATAATAAGCTTGTTTCAACTGCGAATTATACTGCATTTTCAAGGAAGGCCTCTGAGCATCTGGCAGATATTGCACCGTATTACAATTACTGTCTGGATACCGGATATAATGCTGAAGGCACACCTTATAAGGGCTCGGCAATATTCCTTCACTGTGTGGTCGGAAATGAGAACACACACGGCTGTATAGCCATACCGGAGGAGAAAATGAAGGAGGTGCTGAGGAATTATTCCGAGGGTTCCACATATATTGCCATATATGATAAGGCAGATGTTTTGGCGGTATACAGACAGAACAGCTGATCTATACAGACAGAAATATCGGAGTTGTATAAAAAAAGAGATCGGGCTGTTTTAATGCGGCCAGCTCTCTTTTTTTTATGATACCGGGTTTAAGGAAACGCAGATTTAAACGTTCCCCCACGCCTGAAGCGGTCAAGGA
>CAVALT010000295.1:0-2420 GCA_963589455.1 Clostridiales bacterium | reverse complement strand
GATTCATGTCGGAGTACGCGTGAAGGTGCCCTTCGGCAGCTCGGGAAGACTGCGAAGCGGCATTGTTACGGCACTCAGCGACAGAATTGATTATGACGAGTCCAGGCTCAAGGATATTGCCTCAGTGGTTGAGGGGGCACCGGATACAGAGCAGGAGCTGATTACTCTTGCGGCCTTCATGGCTGAGGAATACGGCTGCACCATGAATCAGGCGCTTATGACAGTACTGCCGGTTAAGGCAGTGGTACGCGGCAATAAAAGGCGCAGGGACGCTGTAAGGTCCATAAGAGAGGCGGCAGCAAGGGCCGGACAGGCAAAGGAGCCTGTACATGCAGCACAGAGGCTGCAGAATGTACAGACAGGCAAGACTAAGCAAATGGAGCAGTGGTCAGAGGCCCTGCCGGAGGCAGGGCAGGAACAGCAGCCCGGGACAGGTACGGAAGATCCGGATAAGGATAACGATAATGATAAAGTAAACGGCGGCCGGTTTCTGAATGCGGAGCAACAGCGTGCTGCGGATGAAATCTACGCAGAGACTGCAAGACCGTCGCTGCTGTACGGAATAACCGGAAGCGGAAAGACGCGTGTTTATATAGAGCTTATAAGACGCATGCAGCTAAGCGGCAGGCAGTCAATAGTGCTTATCCCTGAGATATCCCTGACCTTTCAGATTGTAAATGAGCTGGCTGATTATTTTGGCGAGAGGGTTGCGGTCATGCATTCAAGACTCAGTGCCGGTGAGCGCTATGATCAGTTCTGCAAGGCTGTAAACGGAGACATCGATATTATGGTCGGGCCGCGCTCGGCCTTATTTACTCCGTTCAGACAGCTTGGTCTCATAATCATAGACGAGGAGCACGAGAGAACCTACCAGTCAGAGACCTCGCCGCGCTATGATACGCGGACTGTTGCAGCTAAGAGGGCAGAGCTTAGCGGGGCCAGGCTGCTGCTTGGCTCGGCAACACCGTCGCTTGAATCATATACAAAGGCTCTTAACGGAGAATACGCACTGCATAAGCTGCTTCACAGAGCACATCCCGGAGCAACGCTTCCGAAGATCAATGTTGTTGACATGCGCAATGAGCTGATGCTCGGAAACAGGAGCATTTTCTCAGCAAGACTTAAGGAGCTTATCGAGGACAGGCTTACAAAAGGCGAGCAGGTCATGCTCTTTATCAACCGACGCGGATATGCCGGCTTTGTTTCCTGCAGAAGCTGCGGAACAGTTATAAAGTGTCCGCACTGTGATGTTTCACTTACGGCGCATAATAACTGGTATGTCGATCCGAAAACAGGAAGAAGAGAGGCGGCCCTCCTTTCCTGCCATTACTGCGGCTATACGGCGCCTATGCCTAAAATCTGTCCGGAATGTGCAAGCAAATACATAGCGCCCTTCGGAACCGGAACACAGAAGCTCGAGGCTGCCTGCAGGAATACATTTCCCGAGGCACGCATACTGCGAATGGATGCGGATACGACGTCCACGAAGAATGCACATGAACGCATACTCAGTGATTTTAAGGCACACAAGGCAGATATTCTTATAGGCACTCAGATGATAGTTAAGGGACATGATTTTGAAAATGTCACCCTGGTCGGAATTGTTGCTGCGGACATGTCACTTAATACCTCGGAGTATGATGCCTCCGAGAGATGCTATCAGCTTATAACCCAGGCATCGGGCAGAAGCGGCAGAGGAGATAAGAGCGGCGAGGTCGTAATCCAGTCCTATGATCCCACGCATTATGCAATAAGCTGTGCGGCAGACAGGGATTATGACAGCTTCTACGAGAGGGAGATGAGCTATAGAAGGCTGCTGGATTATCCGCCTGAAACCTTCATGCTGTTTGTAAGACTGAGATCCTCGGACGAGCTTAAGCTTGATGATGCCGCAGACAGAGCTGCCGCAGCTGCAGAGAGCTATGAGGCTGCCGGAACAGAGGTGATAGGTCCGTGCAGGGAGAGCATCTATAAAATTAATGATAACTACAGAAAGATTATATATATTAAGGATAAGCGCCATGCTATAATCAAAAGGATACGTGAGGATATCATGGCTCATGCCGGTGAAGGCATGACCGGAGGCGCAAAGGTATATATCAGCTTTGATATACGCTGACTGCGGCGCAAATCATGGATGCGGCTTGCCGGAGGCAATTCGTGCTTTGGCCGCCTTCCGTATTTCAGCTTGAATTTACCTGCAGTCAGGCAGCTTACGCTGAAATATGAAGGGTACTGAACAGATACAATATTTCAATATTTTAAGGACAAGGGAAGATGGCAATCAGAGAGATCAGAAGAGAAGGGGATCCGATACTCAGAAAAGAATGTAAGGATGTTAAGGAGATGACCGAGCGTACGGCAGTCCTTATAGATGATATGTTTGATACTATGTATGAGGCTAACGGAGTAGGACTTGC
>CAVALT010000294.1:1876-2421 GCA_963589455.1 Clostridiales bacterium | reverse complement strand
CGCTGATTTAATCAGCATTTCCTTAATCAGCCTCCGGCGGATCGCACGGATTTACAAGGGAATTAGCTGCTTCGCAGCGTAAATCCGGCGTAGGAAACGCTTTAATCAGCGTTTCCTTAATAATCTGCATTTCCTTAACTGTTTTTTCCGAGGTACTTAAAATGCACAGCTATCAATTTGCATTTACGGCCAATGCCGGCCTTGCCGTTAAATTTCCGTCCGCTCTCATCTGGGTGGATGCCATACATGACATAAAGGCTCCGACCTACTCAACTGTGACCCCTGAGATAAAGGAGCATATACTAACTGACCCGGATTATACCGGCGAATATCTGCAGGGTCCTGATGCAATGGCCTTCTCGCACTGCCATATAGATCACTTTACATCCGATATTGTGCGTTCCGCCATGGCCCGATGGCCGCATTCAAGGGTTATCCTTCCAGAGAAATATTTTCCTGATGAAATATATATAAATGAAGAGGTTCAGGATGTAATGATCAAGGATGTTGATCTTAAATTTATCAGAACCCATCACTGTACAAAG
>CAVALT010000294.1:0-1866 GCA_963589455.1 Clostridiales bacterium | reverse complement strand
CATCATAACAAAACCCATTACAGTCTTCTTATGAATGACGGCAATATCAATATATTTATGCCAATGGATTCCTCCACCTCAGATCCGGCCATGCATTTTTATGCTGTGGATACCGATATTGATATAGCAGTCGTTGACTTTGTATGGGCTCTGCTCCAGAAGGGCCGTGATGTAATTATTGACGATATAAAGCCTCGGCATCTGCTCCTCTATCATCTGCCCTTTGCTGCCGATGATACTCATAGCTGGAGAGCGCAGACTCATGAGGCTGCCAGGCTGTTAGCAGATGTGATACCGGATGTACGTATCCTGGATACACCGTTTCAGAAGGAAATAATCACTATCTGAGTCTTTTCACGTCACTATGATGCTTTTGGTCCTGATATCAGATTCTGTCAGCCCCCTGTAAACGGAAGAAGGCTGCCATTTTCACACGGCAGCTTTCCTCCTGGTATGGTAGATGTATTTATGGTAGTGTAAATAGTTACTGTTTTCTTATTACTGTCAGAATCATATATTCCTTCAGCTATCAGATCTCAAGTGCTGCAGCAAGGGCGTCTCCCGTTGCGAGTACAGCATTTCCCGGAGCCTTGGCAGCCTCACCGATAACATAAACTCTGTCAGCAAGCTTCTCGCAGGTCTCCTTAAGTGAGACATCCGAACGTGATCCCATTGCAAGCACTATATTGTCATAGCCTCTGAGTGAGCCTTCAGTTCCGTCGGCAAGAGTATAATCAACTCCGTCGGCATAGAACTGTCCAACCTTTGCGCCCGGACGAAGCAGTACCTTGTGAGCTTCAAAATTCTCAAACATGTAGCGGCGGTTCTCAGGTGTTACATCCTCGGCGATTACATTCTTCATCTCAATGATGCCGACCTCATGTCCGCGCTCTGCAAGGAATTCTGCTGCCTCACAGCCGACCATTCCGCCTCCGACTACAAGCACCTTTCTTCCGACGTGCTCCTTGCCGCAGAGAAGATCCTGTGCAGTAACATAGCCGCATTCCTTAAGTCCAGGAATAGGAAGCACGAGCGGATTTGATCCGCTTGCAAGGATCACGGCATCCGGCTTAAGCTCCTTTAAAAGCTCCTCATTTGCCTCGGTATTCACCCTGATGTCAACCTTTTCCTCTTCACAGTGAACAATCATGGAGCGTATTGCCTCTGTAAGCTGACCCTTTCCTGTCGGATAGGCTGCTATTCTGAAGTTTCCTCCAAGCTCAGCATTTTTCTCAAGCAAAACCACCTTGTGGCCTCTCTTTGCACATGCGTATGCTGCATAGAGTCCGCCAGGGCCTCCGCCGATAACAACGACATTTTTAGGATCATCAACCGGTGTAAGCACATGCTCCTTTCCTACGCAGGGATTAACTGCACAGGTGATGGATTTGCCTGCAAACATATTAGGCACGCAGCCTAAGAGACAGCCTATGCAGGGTGACAGTGACTCAAGTCTGCCGGTTCTTGCCTTGTTCGGAAGCTCCGGATCTGCAATGCTCTGTCTTCCGAAGGCTACCAGATCGGCGCGTCCCTGCTTAACCAGAAGCTCAGCATACTGAGGCTCTGTAAAGCGTCCCACTATGATAACCGGTACTGATACCGCACGCTTGATCTCGGTTACAAGATCTGCGTTAAAGCCGCCGTGCGTCACTCCCGGTGCCCACATGAACTCATCATGCAGATGTACGGCGCGTGTTACGTGGATTGCATCAACTCCGCATTCCTGCTCAAGGTATGCAGCTACTGCTGCAGCATCCTGCACTGACTGTCCGCCCGGAACCTCATCGCTTGCATTGATGCGGCAGAGTATCGGCATATTTCCGCCGGTTTTTCTGCGTATGTTCTCTATGATAAGGCGCGGAAGCC
>CAVALT010000293.1:0-2438 GCA_963589455.1 Clostridiales bacterium | reverse complement strand
GGGCACACGCTGTACTGTATTCATGAACTCCAATGTCAAGCAGGCTCAGAAGGAGGGTGCATCTGTCTCGGAGATCTCTGCAGGCCTGGCTTATTCTGTTATTAAAAATGCGCTTTACAAGGTAATAAAGATAAGTGATGCCAGAGATCTCGGCAGCCACATAGTAACTCAGGGCGGCACCTTCTATAACGATGCCGTGCTTCGCGCCTTTGAAAAGACAGCCGACTGCCACGCAACCCGTCCTGATATTGCCGGAATTATGGGTGCCTTCGGTGCGGCACTTATCGCAAGGGAGCGTTACGGCTTTAAGCGCGACGCCGCCTCCTGTGAGGGTGTTTCAATTCCAAGCAGCATGCTAAGCATAGATGAGATTATTAACTTCTCCTACAGGACAAGCATGTCACGCTGTCAGGGCTGCAATAACCACTGCGTACTCACTGTTAATGAGTTTGCCGACGGACGCCGATACATTTCCGGCAATCGTTGTGAAAAGGGCCTCGGTATAGATAAGCCAAAGGGTGAAGAGATTCCTAACATGTTTAAATACAAGCTGCAGCGCATGTTCGGTTATCGTTCCCTCGATGAAAAGGATGCAAAGCGCGGTACTGTCGGTATCCCGAGAGTTCTCAATATGTATGAGAATTTCCCGTTCTGGGCTGCTTTTTTCCGCGAGCTTTCCTACAGAGTTGTTATAAGCCCGTTAAGCAGCCGTCAGATATATGAGCTTGGCATGGAGACGATTCCCTCCGAATCAGAATGTTATCCTGCCAAGATGTCGCACGGACATGTAGAATGGCTTATCGAAAAGGGAGTAAAGTTTATCTTCTATCCCTGCATCCCTTATGAGCGAAATGAGAGTCCTAATGCCGGCAATCACTATAATTGTCCGATAGTTACCTCCTATCCTGAAAATATAAAGAATAATATAGAGCTTAAGAACCGCGGCATAGAATTCATGTGCCCGTTCCTGCCCTTTACCAATAAGGAGGTGCTCACTGAATCTCTGATTAAGGCGTTCAAGCCGAAATTCGAGAAAAACATCAGCCCCGATGGTGAGGAGCTTCCTCCGCTTACAGCAGAGGAAATCGAGCACGCTGCCTCTGTTGCCTGGGATGAGCTTATCAAAGCCAAGACTGACACCGAAAAGAAGGGTGAGGAGATACTTAAGTGGATGCGTGAGACCGAACACCGCGGCATAGTTCTTGCCGGACGTCCGTATCACATAGACCCTGAGATTAATCACGGCATAGCCGATATGATAACAAGCTACGGCTTTGCTGTTCTTACTGAGGACTCGGTAAGTCATCTCACTGATGTTGACAGACCAACCATAGTTACCGATCAGTGGATGTATCATACAAGGCTTTACAGAGCTGCAAGCTTTGTTAAAACAAGAGACGATCTCGATCTTGTACAGCTTAATTCCTTTGGCTGCGGTCTCGATGCGGTTACAACAGATCAGGTCAATGACATCCTGACCGGCTCAGACAAGATATATACCGTACTCAAGATCGATGAGGTAAATAATTTAGGTGCTGCCAGAATACGTATACGTTCACTCATTGCTGCCATCAAGGTTCGTGAGATGAAGAATATCGCAAGGCATGAGAAGTCCTCCTCCTATAACAGAGTTGTGTTTGAAAAGAGCATGAAGGACTACACCATACTCTGCCCTCAGATGTCACCGATCCACTTTGAGCTGCTTGAGCCTGCCTTCAGACAGCACGGCTACAACATTGTCGTGCTTAAGAACGACAACCGCAATGCCGTCGATATGGGTCTTAAGTATGTAAATAATGATGCCTGCTATCCATCGCTGATAGTCATAGGCCAGATAATGGATGCTCTTCTTTCCGGTAAATATGACCTCAGCAAGACAGCCGTAATCATGTCACAGACAGGCGGCGGCTGCCGTGCCTCCAACTACATCGGATTCATCAGGCGTGCCATCAAAAAGGCCGGTCTGCCTGATATTCCGGTAATCTCGATAAACTATAACGGCATGGAGACAAATCCTGGCTTTAAGATTGCTCCGGGACTTGCATTTAAGGCAATACAGGCACTTGTCTACGGAGATGTCTTTATGCGCGTGCTCTATGCTACAAGACCCTATGAGGCAGTACCGGGCTCAGCGAATGCTCTGCATGAAAAATGGAAGAAGAAGGCCATTGAAAACCTTTCCCGCAAAACTCCTGCCTCCGCAGAGTTTAACCGCAATATCCGTGGCATTATAAAGGATTTTGATGAGCTTCCGCGAACCGGTGAGAAAAAGCCGCGTGTAGGCATAGTTGGTGAGATACTTGTCAAGTTCTCTCCTCTTGCAAACAACAACATCGTGGAGCTTTTGGAGCATGAGGGAGCAGAGGCTGTTATGCCGGATCTGATGGATTTCCTGCTCTACTGCTTCTATAACAATACCTTTAAATGGAGATATCTTG
>CAVALT010000292.1:411-2440 GCA_963589455.1 Clostridiales bacterium | reverse complement strand
GGCTTGTATTATTGACAGGCAGCATCATTTTCTATATATGGACAGGCTGGGAGCAGCTGCTTTTTGTTCTCGCAGCGGCAGCCTGCGCATATGTGACGGCGCTGCTTATGAACCGGATATACAGCTCGGATAAATATGCGGAGCTCAACAATACAGAAAAGAAGAAAAAAGCAAAGCCGCTGCTGATTGCAGGCATAGTTATTATCATCGGTATGCTGGCATATACAAAGCTTGCACGGTACTTTACAGATGCTCAGAATATCATAATTCCGCTCGGAATATCATATTACACCTTTGGAATTATCGGATACATGGCCAATGTATACTGGAGGAAGGAAGAGGCGGAGAACAATCTGTTTAAGCTGCTTTTGTACATGATCTATTTTCCGCATATTCTGCAGGGACCGATTGCCAGACATAAGAAGCTGGCAAACCAGCTGACTGAGGGACACAGCTTTGATTATCAGAGCATCTGTTTCGGAATACAGCGTATTGTCTGGGGATTTTTCAAGAAGCTTGTGATTGCAGACAGATTTGCCGTGATTGCAAACACGATATTTGATAATTACACCATGTATGAGGGCCAGTATTTTGTAATCGCCGTGCTTGCCTCGGCAGTGCAGCTGTACTGTGATTTCTCAGGCTGTATGGATATAGCGCTGGGCGTTTCCGAATGCTTCGGCATAAGTCTGGAGGAGAATTTCAGGAGGCCGTTTTATTCGAGAAGTGCATCGGAATTCTGGCGCAGATGGCATATTACGCTCGGAGCCTGGTTTAAGGACTATGTATATATGCCTATGGTTATAAGTCCTGGACTTATCAGACTCAGCAAAAAGGCACGCGGCAGATTTGGTGCCCGCTTTGGCAAGAGCCTTATGACTGTTATACCGCTTGCAGCTGTCTGGCTGCTTACGGGTCTGTGGCATGGAACGGGCGCTGATTATATAGTATGGGGATGCTATTGGGGTCTGATTATTATATTAAGCACAGTTTTTGCGCCTGAGCTGAAGAAGCTGACGGCAAGACTTAATATTGACACGGAATCGTGCATGTGGAAGAATTTTCAGATAGTTCGTACCTTTCTGATTTTCTGCGGAGGCAGGCTTCTGACTGCACCTGGAGACCTGAAGGTAAGCCTTGAGATGCTGAAGAGCATATTTACGAGGTTCAACATCTGGGTATGGTTTGACAGATCCGTGTATGAATTAGGACTTGACAGAGAAAATCTGTGGGCAGGAATAGCAGCGCTTGCATTGCTGTGGCTTGTGAGCCGTAAGCAGGAGCAGGGCGTGAGTCTGCGGGAAAGGGCTGCTTCATATTCACTTCCGCTTAGATGGACCTTATATTACGGCCTGCTTTTTGCAGTTCTTATATTCGGGATGTACGGAGAAGGCTTTGAGGCAAGCGCATTTGTATATATGAAGTATTAGGGAAATGCTGATTTAAACAGCATTTCCCTAAAAAATTACAAATTTTAGAGGTAACAAACATGGAAGAAAAAATTTTAACACTGCTTACTGAGGAATATCCGGAAATTGATTTTGAAGCATCAGACGCACTGGTTGATGACGGTATACTTGATTCACTTACCATCACAGGCATTATTGCTGCTCTTACTATGGAATTTGGCATAACTATTCCGTACGAGGAGATTGTTGAGGAGAACTTTAATTCCATAGCCGGTTTAGCCGGAATGGTTGAAAGACTTCAGGCTTAATCTGCAGACCTGAGTATAGGAAAGCTCCGAAACACATTCTATGATTCAAGAGACACATTTTTGCAGCATAAGAGGATAATATGACAGACACATTGGTAAACAGAGTTTTTGAATTGGCTGAGACATCACCTGATAAAATTGCGGTTGCATTTAAGAAGGAGCAGCTTACTTATAAGGAGCTTGCTGTTAAGGCAATGGGCATATCAGAATATCTGAAGTCAGAAGGGATAACAGCGGGAGACAGGGTCTGCTATTCAGCTATTTCAAAACCGGAAATGGTTGCTGTTTATCTCGGAATTTCGCTTTGCCGGG
>CAVALT010000292.1:0-401 GCA_963589455.1 Clostridiales bacterium | reverse complement strand
TCCTTGATAAGAACAGTACTGCAGAAAACATGCTTTTGGTGTACAGAGAGTCCGGAGCCAGACTCATGCTGACGAATAAAAAGATTGATATCGCAGGTGGTGAGACGACTGAAGAAAAAACGAGCTGCATTTACCGTATAAGATCTCTGAGTGAGACATACAGGGAGGCAGATCGATATGCTGCAGAGGCAGGCATAGGGGAAGGCACAATAAGCCGGGAGCAGGTCGGAGAGCTTCCGTCGGAGGATGCCTTATCAGAGCTTCTGTTCACTACAGGCACCACAGGAAGACCAAAGGGAGTTATGCTTTCCTACAGGTCTGTATATAACATTTTAAAGAATACCATTGACGGCATCAATATTGATTCGAATGTGGTTCTTCTGCTGCCGCTGCCGCTTAAT
>CAVALT010000291.1:0-2450 GCA_963589455.1 Clostridiales bacterium | reverse complement strand
ACTATAAAAACATAAAAGAAAACAATAATAGCTTTTAATTGTCCATCCATAACCTGCCTGTCCTGTCTTAGTATCCTTCGGCGGATTGCACGAGCATCTTATTATTCTTCCAGTCCAAATATACCGGATATCCTCCCGTATGTATGAACAGTATATTACCGGAGATGCGTCCGGCCTTAATCTCGCTCAGCAACCCCCAGAAGCATTTTCCTGTATAGGTTGGATCAAGCGGTATGCCTCGCAGCTCCATATCTCTTATAACAGCCTCAAGCTCAGGACAGGAGCTTCCATATCCTCCGCAAAGGTATTCATCAAGTATCTCAGGCATTAGTCTTATGCGATCTTCATCTCCGCCATAATATCTCAGGAGATCCTGCCTTATATGCTTTGCAGCATTTTCCGCTGTTCTTGCAGCTGAAATGCCTATAAGACGCGGGGACGGCCTGGTTTCTGAATAATTATCATTTATGGCAGCTGCAAGTCCTGCTGTTGTCATGCCTGTGCCGCAGGTAAGAACAAGGTCATCAAAGGTCAGACCCTCCGCTCTCTCGTATTCAAGTATCTCTGCGTATTCCTTATATGAGGCTCTCATGAGTGAGAGCTCATTGCCGCTCCCCGTGCTGTCTCCGTAGATATAATACGGTCTGAAGCCTTCAGCCTCGGCCCTTGCCGTCAATGCCTCCACCGAAGCCCTTATATTGCCGTCGGTACAGAACACGAGCTCAGCTCCTGCAGCCTTTGCAAGGCGTTCATTTTCAGTAGTGATGCCGAGCTTATCCATTTTGATCAGGACATAGCATTTAATGCCATGAAGCCGTGCAGTATCCGCAACCGCACGATTCATGTTTGAGCTCGGAGAGCCATAGGATATCACAGCCGTATATCCGCCCTCTTCTATGTCCTTAAACAGCTCAGCAGCTATCCTGACCTTGTTCCCTCCGTATGAAAAAGGCAGCTTGTCGTCCCTCTTCATGTAAATGCGGCTGCCGCAGTATTCACCTGTGTATTCAATATAGTTTTCCATTGCTTTTTAATATGTAATTGTTTAGCACCTTCAGTATTTCAGTGCGAATTGCCTGCTTGCAGGTAAATTCACGCTGAAATACTGAAGGCGGTCAAGGCGCGGAGCGCCTCTGAACCGCCACATCGAGGATTTGCGGAGCAAATTCGGGATGTGTGCTAAGCAATTGTTTTAATACTTGTTTAAGGAAACGCTGATTAAATCAGCCGCAGCTGCCGATTTGCAAAGTAAAAAATTCGTAACTGCTCATAACACAACTGTGATTAATTCCAGCTTGTCATCGGCTCCTGTGACTCCGCTCACGCATAACGCAGCCTGATATCCGCTGCCACACGGCAGCTCATAAAAGGTAACTGCATTTCCAGATATCTCCTGAGCTCCAAACGGCAGTCTTACGGTAAAGCCTTCCGGTCCTCCGCTTAAGCCCTCTCCTGTCAGCTTGAGGTAGCTTTCCTTTCCGGTCCAGAGCATATAAAAGTATCTGCTGAGCTGCTCCTTGTCAGCTATACTGTTAAGCAGACTCTGCTCCTCCGCTGAAAAAAAGCGGCCGGCTATCTTAAGCGGCGGAGTATCTATTATCTCTATATCACAGCCAACCGGTCTCCTGTCTATTACACACAGGGCCTTTGTTCCGGAGTGACTGAGACTGAAATACAGCTCAGGGCAGTTTTTTAAATACGGCTTGCCCCTATCGCTTACAGCAAGCTCCATGTCAGCAGCATTTTCATTAAGCAGAGCCTCCTTAAGCAGCAGTCCTGCTCCGAGTGAGAGCCGCTTATCACGCGGAAAGCGGAACCTGTCTACCTTCCTCTGTCTCTCCTCTCCCACTGCTTCATAAGCATTTGCAAATCGCAGCGGATCCATGAGCGACTCTGTATCGGCAATATAAACCTTCATAAGCTGCGTTCCTCCATGGTGCGCGGCAGTTCCTGCACAGGCAGCTCTGCGCATATGATAACTAGAAAGCCGGCAGTGCAAATCCGTGCGATCCGCGCCGGCGGCAGCCAAGGAAATGCTGCTTTAATCAGTATTTCCTTAACTATTGCTGCGGCCTCTGCCTGTATACAGCCTGACTGTTTCTATTAGATATCTGTAGCTCTCAGTCTTAAGTCCAATGGCGGCAAGTGCATAGATAATGACTCCTGCTGCTATTGCAGCGCACAGACCGATGAGTGCACCGCCTGTTGTATTCATGTCAACTATACCTGCTCCCTCAAGCAGCTGCTGCAGCAGGTATACGATAATGCCCATTGCTGCCGACATGGCAAATTCCGGCAGTATATCCTTCCACTGTGCTGCCGGACCGTATCCTATGATGCTTCGGTTCGGATAAGCATTAATAAAGGTTGTAATGTAATCTACAACGGCCTTCATGAATATCATGCCGGTTATGCCAAGACGCACGCTTAGGATCAGCACTGCTATGCCG
>CAVALT010000290.1:0-2459 GCA_963589455.1 Clostridiales bacterium | reverse complement strand
CATCCGGATCAGACTGCGGACTCAGAACGAGCTGTTTTAGATTGCGGAACCTGTGAAGCCTTCCTTCTCTGAGAATGCGCTCCATCAGCAGTCCGCCCATGCCTGCAATCACAGCACAGTTGATATCTGCCTCGTCAGGAAGCTCCCTGAAGCCGTCTGACAGGAGAAGTCTGGTTCGTTCAGCAACACCCTCGGCACGACAGTTTTTCTCCGCAATTGACAGCGGACCCTCTGCCACATCAGCCGCAACTGCACTTTCTGCTTTATTCTGTTTTAAGGCAGAAATAGTCACATAGCCGTGATCACAGCCTATATCTGCAAGGCAGCTGCACGGCCTGATAGTTCTGACTATTTTATCAAGTCTGTATGATATATTCATTAAATCTTCCCGTCTCGGATATCTAAGCTTTTGACCCTGGTATCATATTATATGCAGACGCAGCTGTTTGAGGCAATCGTTTATGACATAGCTAAGGAAATGCGGGTAAAATCAGCGTTTTCCTAAGGTCTATAGACTTACTCCAAAGCTCCTCAATTCATTTTTTTCTCTGAGCAGAGTCTGAAAGCGCTGCATATCATTGCCGCAAAGTGACATTTCCCTGTCTATGTGCACTGACCTTATCGCTCTTATTGCTTCCGTAAGCCCCTTTTCAATCTCTGACTGATTCATATTCAGCACGCTTCCGGAATGCTCAGGCTCTGCAAATATCGCTGCAGCTGTGCATCTTTCCTCCTCGGTAAGCTCAGGATCATCCAGAAAGGCTGCCGGCTCAAATTCGGCCTTATGCTTATCTATGGCAAAGGCGAGCCTGCGGCAGTTTCTGTCATTAAATTCCTCAGGCCTTATATACTCAAAAACCCTTGTACAGAGATCCGGTCTCTCGGTAAGCCAGGCAATAACCAGCATCTCATAATTAGCTGTAGATGTGTCATCAAAGTCAAGCCCTGTTCTTCCGGCTCCTGCTGCAGCTGCTCTGCTGTCGGATGCATAAGGTGCGCTGCCATCATCCATATTATTACCGGTTTTTGCGTTATTGCCGCCTGTGGCTGCAGCACTGTCTGAGGCCGAAGCCTTATTTGAAGCACCCGCTGTAGTACGGCCTGCCGTACCGTATATTCCTGATGCAGCAGACCTTCCGGCAGCTGTTTTTCTCTCTGAAGGAAGATCACGGTAGGTATAGCTTCCTCCATTTTCTATCTTCCTCTCCGTCATGCGCTTAAGCTCATCCTTATCAAGCATAAATTCACGGCTGACAGCATCTATGTAGTTATCACGCTCGATAGTCTCTTTAAATATACATAGCCTGTCCACAGTCTCACGCACAAAGTCCGTCTTTTCTGCGGGATCAGAAAGATCAAAGCTGTCCTTAAGCACTGATATCACATACAGAAATGCATTTTTTGCATTTTTTATACAGCGCTCATAGCCCTCGGCTCCCTCTGCCTTAATGAATTCATCCGGATCCTTATAGTTTCCTGTATCCAGAACCTTAACATTAAGACCTGCATCATAAAGAATTGGAAATGCCTTAAGCTTGGCATTGATTCCGGCCTTGTCACTGTCCTGAGTAAGAATGACATTATCGGTATATCGTTTGAGCAGCCTTGCATGCTTATCCGTAAAGGCTGTTCCGAGACTTGCAGCTGCATTGGTAAAGCCTGCCTGATGAAGTGCTATGACATCCATGTAGCCCTCACAAAGCAACAGGAACTTTTGTCTTGATTTTTTTGCAAAATTCAGCCCGTAAAGCTGAGATGACTTATCAAATATGTAAGTTTCCGGTGAATTGAGATACTTAGGCTCTCCGTCTCCCATGACTCTTCCGCCGAAGCCGATAACTCTATTGTTGGTATCCATTATCGGGAACATTACTCTGTTCCAGAACCTGTCTCTGTTCCCTTTTTCTGAAAATATTACAAGCCCCGATTTATTAAGAAGCTCATCCTCGTAGCCCTTGTCTTTAAGATAATTATAGAGTCCTGAAGGATTTTTTGATGCAAAGCCCAGGCCAAAGTGCATAATAGTTTCAGGCTTCAGCTTTCGCTTATCCATGAAATACTCAAGTCCTATCCTGCCCTCAGGACCCCTCAGGATACCATTATAATAAACAGCTGCATCCTTATGTACATTCAGGAGCTGCTGTCTGAGCTCGGTTGCCCTTTTATCCTCATCGCTGCTGTATTCAGGGAGCTCTATATGTGCATTATCGGCAAGCTGCTTAATCGCCTCCTGAAAGCTGAGGTTATCATACTGCATTACAAAATCGATAACACTTCCGCCTACCCCGCAGCCAAAGCAGTGAAAGAACTGCTTTCTCTGATTAACTGAAAAGGAAGCTGTTTTTTCTCCATGAAAAGGACAGAGACCAAAATAATTTGCTCCCTTTTTTGTAAGCCTGATATGCCGCCCTATAATGTCGACTATATCATTGGCATTGCGTACCTGTTCAATTATACTG
>CAVALT010000289.1:0-2476 GCA_963589455.1 Clostridiales bacterium | reverse complement strand
TCGCTACAGCAGCACTACAAAGCATACCATGGATATAGCAGGCAGCTGTATGGCTATGGGCATTGATTTTGGAAGGATCGTGGAGGAATCATTCTTCTCCATGAGCTTCGATCAGAAGCTGGTGCTTGGCTATGTGCTTAGTCATGCCGAAAGAAGGGCTGACGGACGCATTATTTACAGCTGTATCGATATGGAGACGCGCAAGGCACTTCATGCTGAGGATATGGATATGGACGGCATGATAGATCAGCTGAGGACAACCAGCGGAGCATATATGGCAGCGTACATGTATGAGACAAAGGACGGCAGAGTTAAGGTAAGCCTGCGCTCCAATTCAGACCTCGTTGATGTCAGCCGTTACTGCACGACTCACGGCGGAGGCGGACACAGGAAGGCAGCCGGCTGCTTTGCATCGTTGGATTTTGAGAAAAATATGGATGAGATCGAAGCAGATTTCATTGATCAGATTGAAAATGCAGCAATTTCATAAATATAACGGATTTATAAATGTATATAAGGAGGCCGGCTGGACCTCGATGGATGTATGCGCAAAGCTTCGCCGCATTCTCGGAGTCAGAAAGATCGGTCATGCAGGCACGCTCGACCCGATGGCGGAGGGCGTGCTTCCTGTTGCACTCGGAAGAGCAACAAAGGACATAGACCATGTAGGCGGAGACCGGAAGGAATACAAGGCAGGCATGCTGCTCGGAATCAGAACCGATACGGAGGACATAACCGGAAGCGTAACAGAAGAATTTTACGGTGAGCTTCCGGATGAGGAGGCTGTAGGAGCAGCGGTAATGTCATTTATCGGAGTCTATGATCAGCTTACTCCTATGTACAGTGCACGCAAGGTTAACGGAAAAAAGCTCTATGAGTATGCAAGAGCCGGGATTGAGGTTGAGCGCAAATCAAAGCAGGTGGAGATCTTCAACATTACTATAGAGGATATAAGCCTTCCGCATGTAAGCTTCACGGTGCAATGCTCTCAGGGAACCTATATAAGAAGTCTGTGCCGGGATATAGGCGATAAGCTTGGCTGCGGAGCATGTATGGATGCTCTGACAAGAACGCAGGTCGGAAGCTTCAGGGCAGAGGATGCCGTAAGAATTGCCGATATTGAAAATGCCGAGCAGAACGGCAGCATAGACGCACTGCTTAGCATCAAGGCTCCTACAGCTGTAGCTCTCGGTAAATTTGACGGTACGCATATAGGGCATCAGGCATTGTTCAGGGAGCTTCGCAAAAGAGCAGAGCGAGAGAAGCTGCGCACACTTGTGCTGATACTGAAATTCGGCAGAAACGGAATTCTGTCGGATGAGGACAGAAAGCAGAAGCTCTATGAGCTTGGAATAGATTACTGCATAGAGCTTCCGTTTACTGAGGAAATGCGCAATATGAGTGCAGAGGACTTTCTTAGCAGTATTCTTATCGGACGCTATAATATGCATGCAATCGTGGCCGGCAAGGATGTGAGCTTTGGCAGAGGTAAGGCTGGAAATGCCGCATTTCTGGAGGCACATGCTGCCGAATACGGATATTCTGTTGATTTTATAGACAAGATACTCGCAGATGACGGAAGCGGACATGATGCTGTGCTTGACGGACAGGTGGCAAGCTCGACACTGCTTCGAAGGCTCATAGCAGACGGAGATATGCTGAGAGTATCAGAGCTGCTCGGAGCACCGTATACGCTGTCAGGACCTGTTGTTCACGGCAAGGGCATAGGAAAAAGCGAGATGCAGTATCCTACGATGAATCTTGAGGTATCGGATGAGCTTATACTTCCGCCAAACGGAGTTTATGCTGTTACGGCCTGTATCTACGGACCGGATTTTCAGAAAAAAGGCAAAATGAGACCGGAGGAGCCAAAGAGGATACGCGGGATTGCAAACCTTGGAGCCAGACCGACTGTTCACGGCAGCATTGAGGGAGGAACGCGCTTAAGGCTTGAGATTCATTCCTTCGATGAAATCGGGGATGTATACGGCTGTATGGTTAAGGCAGAGCTGCTTAAGTTTATAAGACCTGAAAAAAAATTTGACAGCATCAGTGAGCTTGTTGAACAGATATCTGAGCATGATGTGCCGGAGACCAGGGCATTCTTCAATATGAATGATGCTGGGGGCAAGGACAATTAAGGAAAACTGATTTGTTCAGCGGTTCCTGAGGCCGAGTCTTTTAGGAAATGCTTTAATCAGTATTTCCTTGGCTTTTTTGATACATCAATCAGCCACGCGGCTGCGGGCCGCAGCCCTAATCACATTATAAGGATAGGTATCAGACTGTTACATAGCAGAAAGAAAAAAAGCGCTTACAGGCATTAATGAAAATGTCTGCAGGCGCTTTTTTAAATCAATCTGCGGCCTTAAGCTGTCTATTGTAATGAATGAAAAACAGTATATTAAGAATTATGCCGACAAAGGTGGATATTGGGGCTGCCAGACCGATCAGAGTGAGGTTTGTGTTCGGCAGG
>CAVALT010000288.1:1222-2485 GCA_963589455.1 Clostridiales bacterium | reverse complement strand
GGCTTATTCTATGCAATGATGACTTACTCGGGCTGGCTGCTCTGCACCAAGGCCAAACAGGCGGTATCTACAATGCCGCAGTTCACCATGGGTCAGGTATATACAATATTCCCCATTGCTGGTGTATTATGCGTTATTGCAACTGTAGTTGATCTGATAGTTGTTTTAACTGAGAAGAAGGAGGCAGACAAATGATTGCGTGGTTATTGATTTCATTCTTCGTTCTCCTTTTCCTTGGAGTTCCGATTGCTATGTCGCTCGGCCTTGCTGCTGTCGGCGGAATATTCTTCCTTAACGGAGGAGCACCGGTAACAATTACTCAGCGTATGTTTGAGGGTATCAACTCATGGGCACTGCTTGCTATTCCGCTTTATACCTTTGCCGGATATACAATGTCAAAGGGCGGAATCTCAAAGCGTCTTATGGATTTCTGCTATGCAATAGTAGGACATATCTACGGCGGCCTTGCTCATGTTAATGTACTTTCTTCCATGATTTTTGCAGGTATTTCCGGTTCAGCGGTTGCTGATACGGCAGGTGTATCCGGAATGTTCATGCCTGAGATGATCAGAAAGGGCTATTCAAAGAAGTTTACCGTAGCTGTTACTGCTATATCATCAACAATCGGTATCATAATACCGCCTTCGATTCCTATGGTAGTTATGGCAGGTATATGCTCTATATCAACAGGTAAGCTTTTCCTTGGCGGAATCATTCCCGGCATCATGTGCGGTATTGCTCAGATGATCGTTTCCTACTTCATTGCCAAGAAGGAGGGAGTTCAGAGAGAAGAGGGTCATTTCGAAATTAAGCCTCTTATTCATGGTTTGGCAGAGTCCTGGCCGGCACTTCTTATGCCTATTATAATTGTAGGTTCAATCACACTTGGAATTGTATCTCCTACAGAGGCCGGTGTTATCGCTGTAGCCTATGGCCTTTTTGCAGGCGGTCTTGTATACAGAGAGCTTACCTGGACTGATATAAAGCTTGGTCTTATCGATACGGTTAAGGTTTCAGGACGTATATTCATCGTTATCGCTGCTGCAAAGCTTTATACTGTAATGCTTACAACAGCAGGCTTTGATAAGTGGATGGCTAAGACCATGCTTGGCTTCTCTACCAACCCTACAGTTATCCTTATAATGATACTCCTTCTTTTCTTCATCGTTACGATGTTCATGGAGAGTATCGCAACACTTACGCTTTTCATGCCTATCCTTTTCCCGATAGCTACAAGCGTAGGCATCGATCCTGTTGTTCTCT
>CAVALT010000288.1:0-1212 GCA_963589455.1 Clostridiales bacterium | reverse complement strand
TCTGTGTACTTATCACAGTAGTTATCGGTATCGGTCTTGTAACACCTCCTGTAGGAATGTGTATTTATGTTGCCTGTGATCTTCAGGATATTTCCGTCGGAGAGGTATTCCCGACACTTATACCTTTCATAGCTGCTACATTCGTATGCATTGCACTTATGATTGCATTCCCGCAGCTTATCATGCTTCCGACTTATTTGATGGCATAAGTTTCGTAACATTAATCAGTGAAATGCTGATCTGATCAGCATTTCACTGGTTATCTCTGATGGAACGCATGGATTTGCATATGAATTTGCTGCTTTGCAGTTTAGGTCCGGCGTTGTAAAAACTTTAATCAGCGTTTACTTAACTATGACGTGGGGCAAAGCGTGTTTGTCCCCAGTTTGTAAGATGATCGAAAGCTGCATCAATAAATATGGCGAAGAGCTTATGCTGTGATACGCCTTATGATACGGAGAGATAATATGCCCGACAAGGACAAACACACACAAGCTAATACTGTAGTAGACAGAGTGATGAACGGCATCATCAACGAGATTATATCCGGCAGGATAAAGCCCGGGGATAAGCTCGCAACCGAGCTTGAGCTTTCACAGCAATTCGGTGCTGGGCGCAATTCCGTACGCGAAGCAGTTAAAATGCTGCAGGCCTTCGGAGTTCTGTATATCAAGCGTGCTGACGGAACCTATGTCAGCAGCAGCTATGAGCAGAAAATGCTGGATCCTGTACTGTACAGTCTGATTTTAAGACACAACAGCAGAGATGATTTTGTGGATCTGCGTGCCATGATGGATATTGGAGTTCTAAATGTCATAATCCAACGCAAGGACTTCACAAGGTTTCTGCCAAAGCTGTATCTGACCTTCGGGGAGCTTACTGCTGAGCTCCATTCGGAGCAGCCTGATGTAAACCGGGTGGTAGAGCTTGACAACCGTTTCCATGCGGAGATTGCAGGTGCTGCCAATAACCCGATGATTAATACCATAGTTGAGTACATTAACCGGCTGACTCTTCCGAGCCGTCTCGAAACAAGCCGATCGGTAATCGAGAATGGCAATATTGATGATTTCTGTGCCCTGCACAGAGAGATGATAAACGTCATCGAGGAGCGCAGAGTCGGAGATATCACCAAGGTTGTCTACGATCACTATATATATTGGAAATAAGCTTTAAGGGTCCGTTTTTTCTGAAAATGGACCCCTGTGGTGT
>CAVALT010000287.1:0-2494 GCA_963589455.1 Clostridiales bacterium | reverse complement strand
GATATTAACTGAGCATTTATCTCCTGCTGCCTCCTCTCAATCTCCTGCTGCCGACGCCATTCCCCCCGAACAATTCAAACGCTTAGGCTTTAAACCTATCGAGCGCCGCAAGATTCCACTGCTCGGTGAGGTTGCCTGCGGTAAGCCTATATTTGCTAATGAAGAATATGAGACCTTTGTTGAGGTCAATGCGGATATTAAGGCTGACTTCTGCCTTGAGGCCAAGGGAGACTCTATGGTAGGCGCAAGGATATTTCCCGGGGATATTGTATTCATTAAGAAATGTCAGATGGTGGACAACGGTGATATTGCTGTTGTGATTATAGATGATGAAGCTACATTGAAGCGAGTGTACTACTACCCTGAGCAGCAGGTACTGAAGCTCCTGTCTGAGAATCCGTCATATGCTCCGTTTGTTTACTCCGGCGAGGAGTTAGACCATGTGCATATTCTCGGCAAGGCTGTGTGGTTTCAGAGCATAGTGAGGTAAAACTATGGCACGTAAAGTTAAAGGACAGCTGCCAAGCGGCAGTGTCAGAGTGCGTGTGTATGACTACACTGACAGCTCCGGCAAGAAGATATACCGGAGCTTCACTGCCAAGAGCAAAACAGAAGCGCAGGCAATAGCTAACGAATGGAAGAACAACAAGTATGATAAGAGCACTGCTGTACCGCTTGAAAAAGCCTGTGAGGATTATATTGCATTGCGATCGGATGTATTATCACCTTCAACAATAACAGGCTATACTGTGGCATTGAAGCGTTTACAGAAGCATCGCATATCACGCATTAATATTACGGAGCTTACTGCTGTCGATCTGCAGGCTTTTGTATCAGATCTAAGCAAGACTTTATCATCCAAGTCCGTATCAAATACCTACGGACTGATTTCATCAACTATTAAGATGTACATGCCGGGAAAGACTTTTAACGTAACTCTCCCTGCAAAGCAAAAAACAAAGCTTTATATTCCTTCTACGGACGATGTGCAGAAGCTTCTTGATGCTTGCAAGACTCCTGAGTTGAAGATTGCCATACTCTTTGCAGCAGTTGGCACCATGAGGCGCGGCGAGGCTTGTGCTGTGACATTTGAAGATGTTGACTTCAACAGCAAGACTGTAGCAGTAAATAAGGCTTATGTTAAGGTTGATAATTCTTACTGGAAGATAAAGACTCCGAAAACATATGAATCAAACCGCATTGTCAGGCTGCCTGATTATGTCTTTGATTTAATCAAAGGTTTAAGACGTCACCAAGGTTATGTCATAGGATATACACCGGATCAGTTATATGACAGATATACTACGGCACTGAAAGAGTCCGGACTGCCGCATTTCAGATTTCACGATCTGAGACACTACGCAGCATCACAGCTTCATGCTTGCGGCATGCCGGAGCGATACATTGAAGCTATGGGAGGATGGAAGCCAGGAAGCAATGTGTTGAAACGAGTATACGAAAATGTGCTTGAAGCAGAGATGTCTAAAATGCAGGACGAGTACATGAAAAGAAGTACTTTTAAAGCCTAATTTCGTGTCATACTTCGTGTCATACTTTCCCCGAAAAAATGTACTTTTAAGTTAGTTTTTAGGGAATTAAGTTAAAATAGAAAGTCTGTATAATGGCTAAGAAAAAGGGAAATGACGTATTTAAGCCATTTCCCTTAAACTGGACCTGAGGGGAGTCGAACTCTATCTATTTTGCATAGAATAAGGCTTTTCAGAGTCGTTGTGTCATATTTCGTGTCATACCGCTATTCTTTATACATACTCTGACAGATTTTGACTTCCTTAATTCTATCCAAATAGAAGTCTCGCATAAAGTTTATGTAATATGTTTTGCCTTCTTCTGATATGGCAGCCTCATTATAATAACGCTTCGATGCTTCTATCAGCCTGTTGACGTGATCCATTTCTTCCTCAGACAGCTGATATAGCAGTCTTGATAGATTAGGATCATCTTCCTTTACATTGAGTGCCCACTTAACGTAGCAATGAGCATCACTGATTTCTTCTATTATCTGTTCATATAAGCTGCTTATTCTTGCAGCAGCGCTCCTGATGTTTTCTCATCAGGTTGGTAAGTGCATTGATGATGTTAGAATTACCGGTACATTAACTTTTTATTAAGCTGAAATGGCCAAGAATAAGGCTTTTAGTCATTTTGCTGTGATTAATTTGTAATTAACTGCACCAATCTAAAAGGCATCAAAAGCATTTGTGTTTCGTGTCATTTATTAAAAGGCTATATAAAATTGTCGGTTTATATTGACATAGGGTTTCCCCTATGATATACTATACCTGTCAGTAAGGTTGACATTGAAATAAAAAGGAGGTGAGCATGATGCATAGGAAAAGCCCTAAACGCAAAATAGATGCTGTAGAACTGCTGGTACAGATCCTTGCATCTATCGTTGCTGGTATTGTTGTTGAAGTTATCTGCAGAATCTTCAACATATAATATTGGTAGGGCGGAGGCCACAAGGCCTCTGCTC
>CAVALT010000286.1:0-2501 GCA_963589455.1 Clostridiales bacterium | reverse complement strand
CTAATCCCAAAGTGAATCCGTGCGATCCGCCGGAGGCTATTATGGAAATGCTGATTTAATCAGCATTTCCATAATATACAGGTTATGTACTGTTAAGAATGCATAAATTCATTGCAACAGTCTTGGTATACAAAGTATACTAAAGCAAAGATTAATTTAAGCGAAAGGACGCGGACAATATGAAACCGATTAAAGAAGGAAAGGTCAGAGAAATTTACGACAACGGCGACAGCCTTATCATGGTAGCTACAGACAGAATCAGCTGCTTTGATGTTATACTTCACAATACGGTAACCAATAAGGGAAAGGTGCTTACACAGCTTTCAAGGTTCTGGTTTGATATGACTAAGGATATCATGCCTAATCATATGCTTTCGGTTGATACAGCAGATATGCCTGAGTATTTCCGTACACCGGAGTTTGATGGCAAGACCATGATGTGCAGAAAGCTCAACATGATTCCTGTAGAGTGCATAGTCCGCGGATATATCACAGGAAGCGGCTGGGCCAGCTATAAGGAGAACGGTACTGTATGCGGCATCAGACTTCCTGAGGGACTCAAGGAGTCAGATAAGCTTCCTGAGCCTATATTTACACCGTCAACAAAGGCTGAGATCGGTGATCATGATGAAAATATAAGCTTTGATCAGTGCGTGGAGCACCTTGAGAAGCATTTCCCGGGAAGAGGAAGAGAGCTTGCTGAGCAGATCAGGGACAACACGATAAGGCTTTACAAAACCTGTGCAGATTATGCTGCCGAGCATGGTATTATTATTGCTGATACCAAATTCGAATTCGGTCTCGATGAGGACGGCAACATGCTTATAGCTGATGAGATGCTCACTCCTGACAGCTCACGCTTCTGGCCAGCTGATGTTTATGAGCCGGGTCACGGTCAGCCGTCATTTGACAAGCAGTTTGCACGCGATTGGCTCACTGCGAATAAGGATAATGACTGGACGCTTCCGCAGGAGATAGTTGACAAGACTATAGATAAGTATCTGCAGGTTTATAAGATGCTTACAGGCAAGGAGCTTGACTGATTATTGATCTTTACAGGGCTTTAACGGCTGATTCATCTGAGCTTAAGCATTGTGCCTTAAACTGTAAAGGCTGTAGGCTGTGTGGCCTGCAGCCTCATGTATGAATCAGTATTACGGAGATTGATATGAAAATTCCTTACTTCAGGAATAACCCGATGAATTCGCCTGACAGGGATAATAATTCCGGCGGAAGCTGGGTTCCCCTGACTATAGCAATTTGTTCGGGAGTTATACTCTACAGCATTATTAATAATATACCGGCACTGGGAAGCTTTGTGCTCTCAGTACTCAAAACAGTTAAGCCGATTATTCTGGGACTTGTCATAGCTTATATGATCAACCCGCTGGTGAAGCTTATACACAGGGGGATGGCTCCGGCTGTAAAGAATGAGCGTGTATGCGGGTGGATAGCAATTGCCATATCATATGCAGTAGTTATACTGTTTATGGGGCTGCTGCTTTATTCACTTATACCTCAGCTGTTTGAGAGCATGATGCAGTTTGTTAACAACATCAACAGCTATGCTGCTGCAGTCAATGATCTGGTCAATAATCTGGCTGCAACGGCCAGAGAACGAGGGATAGATGTTGATACTGTTGTAAGCGCGAGTAATAATTTCCTGTCTGATGCTGTTGCATGGCTTACCAATAATGCCGGAAGCATGCTCGGACGCTCAGTGTCCTATGGCTCTGATGCCGTAGGAGTGCTTATAGGCTTTATTCTCAGTATTTACTTTCTGCTCAGCAAGCGTATGCTCATAGGCGGCATAGACAGACTTATGCATCTTAAGCTCAGTGCCTCTCGCTGCAGTATTGTAAAGAAGTTTTTAAAGCGGTGCAATGATATTGTCAGCAGATTTATCATAGACGACCTTCTGGATGCACTTATTGTAGGAGTTGTAAATTTTATATTTATGACCTTTATGCATATGCCGTATTCAGTGCTGATATCAGTTGTGGTCGGTGTTACTAATCTTGCACCAACGTTTGGACCGTTTGTCGGGGCATTTATAGGAGGCTTTGTACTGTTGTTCGCCTCCCCGGGTGACGTGATAGCATTTGAGATATTCACACTTATACTGCAGCTTTGTGACGGCTATGTGCTTAAGCCTAAGCTGTTCGGGGATACGCTCGGAGTTCCTGGAGTCTGGATGGTGTCAGGCATAATAGTCGGAGGAGAGCTGTTTGGAGTTATAGGTATTCTCCTGGCTGTTCCTGCTGTCGGAATCATTAATTTTGTTTACAGGGATTATATAGAGCTGCTTGAAGCGGAGCAGAAAGCCAGACTTCTTGAAGAAGAGTCGGAAAGGAAGCGGTTTGAGGCGGAGGCTGCCGAAATAGAAAAAGAGGTTGAGGCTGAAGACAGCTCTGAGCGCTGCGACTGATATTTGGGAAATGCGTATTTATGGAAATGCTGATTAAATCAGCATTTCCATAATAGCCTCCGGCGGATCGCAC
>CAVALT010000285.1:0-2509 GCA_963589455.1 Clostridiales bacterium | reverse complement strand
TTACCTTCCGTACCAGAGAGTTTGAGCAGATGGAGCTGGAGTTCTTCTGCAAGCCTGACACAGATCTTGAGTGGTTTGCTTACTGGAAGGAATTCTGCATTAAGTGGCTTCAGGATCTCGGCATCAAGCCTGAGGAGATGAGAGCAAGAGACCATTCACAGGATGAGCTTACCTTCTATTCAAAGGCAACCACCGATCTTGAGTTTTTATTCCCGTTCGGCTGGGGAGAGCTCTGGGGTATAGCTGACAGAACCAATTATGATCTTACTCAGCACATGAACACCTCAAAGGCAGACCTTACATACCTGGACGATGAGACAAATGAGAAGTACATCCCGTATGTTATCGAGCCTTCACTTGGTGCGGACCGCGTTACACTTGCCTTCCTCTGCTCTGCTTACGATGAGGAGGAGCTTGAGGGCGGAGATGTAAGAACCGTTATGCATTTCCATCCTGCACTTGCACCGGTCAAGATTGCCGTGCTTCCGCTTTCCAAGAAGCTTAATGAAAATGCCGAGAAGGTATTTGATGAGCTGCTTAATAAGTATTACTGCGAGTTTGATGACAGAGGAAGCATCGGCAAGAGATACCGCAGACAGGATGAGATAGGCACACCTTACTGCATTACATATGACTTTGAGACTGATGATCCTGAGTCACCGAACTATCAGACAGTAACAGTACGTCACAGAGACAGCATGGAGCAGGAGAGAGTTAAGCTCTCAGAGCTTGCAGCTTACTTTGACGGCAAATTCGATTTTTGATATAATACAGGCGTATGAAGCTATTCACGCGCCTGGCGCTTACAATATTTATAGCGACCTTTGTTCCGATAGCCCTTCTTGGTTTAATCATGAGGGGCTTTCTGACATATGAGAATTTCATCCTGCTGACTGTCGCAGTAGGCCTGATACTTGCGGGCGGGCTGTATCTGTCCATAATCAGGCCGCTGGATGAGCTGAAGCATGGTATAGACAAGGTCAAGAACGGAGATCTTGATTTTACGCTTGAGGCGGAAAATGATGACGAGATCGGAGAGCTGACAACAGCCTTTGAGGAGATGCGCATAAGACTGCGTGAGTCAGGCGAGGAAAAGCTCAATTATGATACCGAGCTTAAGGATCTCATAAGCAATATTGCACATGATCTCAAGACTCCTATAACAGCAATAAGAGGCTACGCTGAAGGCATCATGGACGGAGTCGCATCAACTCCGGAGATGCATGACAAATATATTAAAACTATCTACAACAAATCTGTCGAGATGACAGGGCTCATCGAGGAGCTATCCTTCTATGCCAAGATCGGCACAAACAAAATCCCGTATAATTTTACACGCATAAGCGTGAAGAGCTATTTTGATGACTGTGCAGAGGACATAAGTCTGGAGATGGAGGCAAAGGACATAGAATTCAGCTACAGCTGTGATACGGACAGTGATGTGCTGGTCATAGCCGACACAGAGCAGCTTCACAAGGTTATAAGCAATATTATCGGCAATTCTGTAAAATATATGACGGTGCAGCCTAAACGTATTGCAATGGAGCTTAAGGACATCGGAGACTTTGTGCAGTGCGACATAACGGATAACGGCAGAGGCGTTGACAAGCGCGAGCTCAGCAGGATTTTCGAACGCTTTTATCGCACGGATAAGAGCCGCAATTCAGCACAGGGCGGCAGCGGCATAGGACTTTCCATAGTAAAAAAGATCATTGAGGATCACGGAGGTCAGATATGGGCCTCCTGCGAGGAAGGACAGGGATTAAGCATACATTTCATACTCAGGAAGTATATCGAGGTTAATATCGATGGCAAAAAGGATACTGATAATTGAAGATGAGGTCAGCATAGCAGAGCTTGAGAAGGATTATCTTAATCTGTCAGGCTTTGAGGTTGTTCTGAAGCATGACGGAATTGAAGGCGAGACAGAGGCCCTGGCCGGTGATTATGATCTGATCATACTGGATGTGATGCTGCCGGGCACAGACGGCTTCGATATCCTTAAGAATGTTCGTTCGGAAAAGGATACGCCTATACTTATGGTGACTGCCAAAAAAGAGGATATCGATAAGATAAGAGGCCTCGGTCAGGGGGCAGATGACTATATAACAAAGCCCTTTTCACCGTCAGAGCTTGTTGCAAGAGTTAAGGCCCACCTCTCACGCTATGAGAGACTTAAGGGCCAGTCCGGCACTGCAAACGGAGCACAGCCGCATAGAGATGAGCATGCAGATAATGAGCTTGTTATCAGAGGACTCAGGATAGATAAAGCAGCAAGAAGAGTATGGATAGACGGTACGGAGAAGAACTTCACCGGCAAGGAGTATGATCTGCTGCTGTTTCTTGCAGAGCATCCGAATCGGGTATATACTAAGGAAGAGCTTTTTAAGGAGATATGGGATATGGATGCAACCGGAGAAATTGCGACCGTAACCGTACATATCAAGAAGATCCGCGAAAAGATCGAATATAATACAGCTAAACCACAGTATATTGAGACGGTATGGGG
>CAVALT010000284.1:0-2514 GCA_963589455.1 Clostridiales bacterium | reverse complement strand
ACCGGTTCTTCTAATGAAATTCAGGTCGTTTTTCGACCCTTTTGTTAGCAGATTCTGCTACATCCCGTCTGAAATCCGGGACATTTTCAGCCCCTTTTACCAGCAAGCAGATTTTTGCTGTGCGTAAATAGAATAACACAAACACTTTATGATGTCAAAGCAGATCGTCTGATAATGGGAATTATATTCGGCAGCAAAGCTCCTATTACTATTATAACTGCACCGGCTGCCTGAGGCGCGCTCATGGTCTCCTTATACACGAGCAGTCCCACCATTGAGCCTACAACCACCTCCAGTGCAGACAATATGCTGACCAGGGTGCTGCTTATATATGATGCAGCTATAACGAATACATAGTTCGCAACCAGCGTGCACAGAGCACTCAGCAGAATGAGGTTTCCGAGCACATTTCCCGCATCAAGGCTCACGGCCTGACCTACGACTCCGAAATCCGTAAAGAATGCAAGCATACATGCCGATCCGATAAATCCATAGACTACAAAAGTGTTTTTGCTGTATTCCTCCTCAAAATATCTTGGGATAATGAGCTGCAGTCCGGCTCCGAGACCGTTTACAAGTGCGCATACGATTCCGAATACATCCATGTGTCCGTCTTTAAGATTAAGCACATCTGATACCAGTACTGCACCTATAAGGCAGATAACAATGCTTATACAATTTACAGGCTTTAAGCGCTCCCTGAAAATGATGCGGTTCAGCAGACTCACCCACACTGGGCAGAGAAACATCAGCACCATGGCTGCTGCAACCGGAATACGTTTTACGGCAATGGCATATGCAGTAAAGCTGATGCCGTAGCAGAAGCAGCCGTAACAGAAGCAGAGAAGCAGTCCCTTAAGGTCTATATGCAGTACTTTTCTGTCCGTAAAATAATTAAAAAGAAATAGTCCGGCTCCGGACACCGCGCATCTGAAAAATGCAAGATCCTGACCGCTTATCCCGTATGCATTTAATGACCTTATAGGTATGGACATAATGCCCCACAATACAGGTGTAAGTATGGCAAGCATTATTCCCTTCTGTGTCCTGCTCATTTCTTTTCCCTCTGAGAAATTGCTGCCTCGCAGCACATATTTAGCGTAGGAAACACTTTATCAGCCTTTCCTAAAGTAAGTACTGCATTCATAACATAACAATCCGAATTGTTAATTTCCTGAATATAAATGCTGAGCCACAACAACTACTACATCGTAATCATCACAATATATATTCAGGTACTTTGCTGCTATTTGACAGCACTTATCAACAGTCTCCGTTACTTACGCGTCAGTAATCCACATTTACCTTGCCGGTCATCCATATACGGCACTTAAGTCTTCTGCCCTTCTGCGGCTCTCCAAGTATATCCTCCCGGCGCATGCAGAGCCAGAACTCGACGTCATTACAGCTTAGCTTTATAAATGCAAGCTTTTCCTCAGTAAACTCATTAATATATTCCCTGAGCTCTAGTATCTCACCTATAACGGAATACTGGTCGCATTCCACTCCGCAGGGCATGAAGCTCTGCTCGACCAGTGAATACAGATCCTCGGACTCTATGCGCTCCGTTATCTGGTTATACATGTTTATGTCTGCATCTGAGAGCAGCTCCGTTATATCCGGCAGCTCCTCATCATCGAGCTCGGCTCCGTCTGCTGCATCGAATATGGAGTTCATATCCATGCCCATTAACGGATCAAGCGGATCCTGCTGAGGAACGACAGGAAGCAGAACCGTAGCCTCATTGGCAAAGGCTGACAATGCCGTGCCCTTAAAGCTCTGCCTGCTGTCAGTCAGCTGCCTCAGCCTGTAGCTTACCGGATTACTGAGGAAAAAAATCATGGACAGACCAATGTTATAGTCATCAATTGTTCCGGAAAATGTATCTGTCAGTGTATGACCTTCTATGATGCAGTCGGCATTTGTTGATATCTCAGGTGAATCAAAATACGGATAATAATACTGTATCTCCGAATATCCTGCTGATTCCTCAAGTATGCCGGCACAAAGACCTGTAAATGCATTTACAGGCATTCTGTATTCCAAAAGCACGGTCCCGTCCCCAAGGTCGAGCCGTGCTGTAATATACTCCGGTCTGATAACCGAGTTTCTTATTAGTCTGCGTACGATTCCCTCGGTGCTGTACTCCGAGAATCCCGCTGCTTTCAGATAATTATGCATATTCTGTCACATTCGGATCATTGATATATTTTATCCTGCCGCCCAGTGCGGTTATTTTTTTCTCAAAATCCTCATAACCGCGCTTGATATATCCTATCCCATCTATCGTGCTGATGCCGTCAGCCTGAAGTGCTGCTATAACAAGCGCAGCTCCGGCACGAAGATCAGGTGCTGACAGGGAAGCTCCCGAATAACGCTCAATTCCGTCAACTACGGCGACATTGCGTTCTACTCTGATGTCAGCTCCCATGCGGCGCAGCTCCTCTACATACTTGAAACGGTTTTCAAATATGGATTCGGTAACTATGCTTGCACCCTCAGCAAGTCCCAGTG
>CAVALT010000283.1:0-2531 GCA_963589455.1 Clostridiales bacterium | reverse complement strand
AAGCTCTTCATCATTAAGCAGTACAGACTCTCTTATATCCTTAAAGCGTCTGGCAGCACGGTAGCCTGACACCCTTGCCTTATTCTCTGCAACAGCTCTGACTCTCTCCGCATCAAAGTTTCCTGCCAGAATCAGCTCGGTGCATTTTCCGAGATAGATTGCATCATTATATGCATCATGTATGCCCTTGGGATCAATTCCGCATATGCTGCACACGTCCTTAAGCGACATCTGGAGACTTTTCTTTCTGCCGTTAAGCCTCTGATTGAGCTCCTTCATTATGTCTTTGATTCCAGACAGATAATACAGCTCGGCAGAGCTCATATCATAAAGCTCTGCAGTCTTTTTCATCTGGGCACGGTCCTCGGGACCGTAGGCATATAGCTGTGAGGGATTATACATATCAAGAAAGCGGTTCATATCACGAACCGCCTCCGGGTATGACGGTGCCGTCTCGAGGTCACTCCTGTTTATGCCCGTAAGGTCCTCCGCGCGCCTTGAAAGCTTATGCCCCGGTCTTAGTGCGCAGTAGCTCCTGAAGCCGTCTACAAACTCTCCTGCACGCATAACCACAAGACCGATCTCAATGATCTCCTGTACGCCGCCGTTCTGCCCGTAATAATCAAAGCAGTTAAACTCTGTATCTATATATGCGGTATACTTTGAATTTGTTTTTGCTTCAGGCTGTCCGGCCGGTTTTTTCCTGTTTTTCCCGGAATAGGGTCTTGTACTTTTTCGTCTTCCGTTATTTTTTCTGCTGTCTGTCATATGTACAGTCACCTCTTCCGTATTTATCAGCTCCGGCTTCACCTGGTTTCTTCTGAAAATGTCTTAAGGAAATGCTGATTTAATCAGCATTTCCCTAATCAGTCTCCGGCGGATCACAAGAATTTACTTTTGGATTAGCTGCTTCGCAGCGTAAATCCGGCGTGGGAAACGTTTTAATCAGCGTTTCCTTAACATAAAAACAGGGCCGTTTAAGCCCCAAACATTATTAGTATATAATTTTTCTCCTGATCAGACAATACACTATATAACCAAATATTGATTCGTCTTTTCGGGTGCTTTGTCAATAGTATTATACGGCCTTTAATGGTATTATACAGACAACAGAAAAACTTAAAGAACTTCACAAAGAGCCGGATTTATTCGAAGACACCCATACGTAATAATATCTGAAGACAATAAAGGAATAACGGCTAAGCTTCAATCAGAAGCAGGTGAGGACATCGATAAGGAACTGTTTACATACTACAACTGAATAATGACTAACTAAGATAACAGGAGGTTAAAGAGAAAGGCGATGACAAGTTAAACGCTACTCAGGTTATCAATAATTACAGGAGGTCAGGTCCAATGGACAACGAACAGTGAAACCCCATCACAGAAGAGAAATGTGATGGGGTTCTTTCGTTGCGTTTTTTGTGTCTGTTTAGCATCTTCAGGATTTGCAGAGCAAATTTGAGATGGATGCTAAACAGTTACGACTGATACGGAAAGCCGAATACCGGATTAGTGTCCGGTGTATACAGTCTGAAAAGGAAAGGGCTGCCGCTTAACGCGGCAGCCCGGCTTACTTATATATTTAGCCCCAGACCTCTTCTGCAACTTCCTTTACAAGCTTCATCTTAGCCCACTCCTGCTCCTCAGTAAGAAGGTTGCCCTCCTCTGTGGATGCAAATCCGCACTGCGGGCTTATTGAAAGCTGATCAAGCGGAACATACTTTGCAGCTTCCTTAACTCTTGCTACGATTGCTTCCTTATCCTCAAGCTCAGGTGTCTTGGATGTGATAAGTCCGAGTACAACCTTCTGCTTGCCGATGTATCTGAGCGGCTCAAATCCGCCTGCTCTGTCAGAATCATACTCAAGGAAGAAGCCGTCGATGTTGCAGTGACCAAAGAGAATCTCAGCAACAGGCTCATATCCGCCGGTTGATGACCAGGTTGAACGGAAGTTGCCTCTGCAGATATGCATTGTTATTGTCATATCCTCAGGCTTAGCCTCCATAACCTTATTGATAACCTCAACATATTTTCTTGCAATAGCATCTACATCAAGGCCTCTTGCTGCATAAGCCTCTCTCTTTTCCTTTGAGCAGAACTCGCCCCATGCAGTATCGTCCAGCTGGAGATAACGGCAGCCTGCTGTATAGAAGGTCTTAACAGCCTTCTGATATGCAGCTGCAATATCATCAAAGAGCTGCTGCTCATTATCCTTGTAGATGTCTATCGGCTGATAATTTGCCTCACGTACACAGCAGATAAGATGAAGCATTGACGGTGAAGGGATACACTGCTTTGCATCTGCGTCTCCGGCAACCTTCTTAAGGAACTTAAAATGCTTAATAAACGGATGATCCTCCGGGAAATCAATCTTGCCTACAATCTTAAGAGTCTCTGCCTTCGGCTGGAAGCCCTTGAAGGCTACTGAGAAGTGCTCAGCCTTAACCTTTGCAACTCCGGTAAGTCCCCAGAGGAAATCAAGATGCCAGAAGGCACGGCGATACTCACCGTCTGTAACAGCCTTAAGT
>CAVALT010000282.1:0-2613 GCA_963589455.1 Clostridiales bacterium | reverse complement strand
GCACAGAGGGCAGCTACACAGAGACCGTGATGACAGAGGTCAGCAACTCTGTAGAGCTCGGAGCCATGTATCTCAGTGCTGTTCCCAAGTATATGAAGGAGATAGCAGTGTCTCTTATGCCCATATTTATCTTCTTTGAGATCTTTCAGTTTGCAGTCATGAAGCTGCACAGTGAGACACATATCAAGATCTGTATAGGCCTTGTATATACCTATATCGGTCTTGTGCTGTTTCTTACGGGTGCCAATGTGGGCTTTATTCCGGCAGGAAATTATCTCGGATCGGTTCTCGGTTCAATATCATATAAATGGATAATCATTCCGGTAGGAATGCTGATGGGCTTCTTTATAGTAAGAGCAGAGCCTGCTGTATATGTGCTTATGAGACAGGTAGAGGAGCTGACAGACGGCAACATTTCCGGCAAGGCTATGCTTACCTCTCTGTCAATAGGTGTGGCAGCCTCGGTTGGACTTGCAATGATAAGGGTCCTTACCGGACTTTCCATATTCTATCTTCTTGTACCGGGCTATGCAATTGCACTTATACTCACGCTTGCTGTGCCTAAGATATTTACAGCCATAGCCTTTGACTCCGGCGGAGTAGCCTCCGGACCGATGACAGCAACCTTTCTGCTTCCGCTTGCGCAGGGAGTCTGCAAGGCAGTAGGAGGAGATATTGTTTCAGACGCCTTCGGAGTAGTTGCCATGGTAGCAATGACACCGCTGATTACCATACAGATACTTGGACTGATATACAAGCTTAAGAGTACCCACAGAGGAATGCAGCAGGCACCGGTGCTTTCTGTTGCCGATATGTATGCAGACCTTGAGGATGACGCTGTTATAGAGCTTTAAGGAAGGTAAATGCGCATGGAAGTATACGCTATGATGACGATCTGCAATCGTAGAAATATGCAGAGCTTCGTTGATTTTTACAAGGATAATAATATCAGCACCGGAAATATTTCGTTCGGAGTAGGTACTGCATCCAACGATGTACTTAACCTGCTTGGACTTGATGATGACGAAAAGAGCATATTTACGGCACTGGTCACTGCAGGAACCTGGGACAGCATAAAGCGTCAGCTTGTAACCGAGATGCGCATAGATGTTCCCGGAACCGGCATAGTATTTCTGATGCCGCTCAGCAGCATCGGAGGAAAAAAGGCGTTGGGATTTCTGATAGACGGTCAGGAATATGAGAGAGGAGATGAAAGCAGCTTGAAGGATACGAAGCATGAGCTTATAGTGGCTATAGCAAATTACGGATACAATACTTTGGTTATGCGTGCAGCTGAGTCGGCTGGTGCTGCAGGAGGCACGGTGCTGCATGGCAAGGGAGTCGGAATGAAGGGAGCCGAGCAGTTTCTCGGTGTTTCACTCATATCCGAAAAGGAGGTTATCCTTATAGTTGCAAAATCCGAGAAAAAGAATGCAATCATGAAGTCCATAATGGAGCAGGCAGGAACAGGCTCCAAGGCGGGAGCAATAGTCTTTTCACTTCCGGTAACGGCAACGGCAGGACTGCGTCACGTCGAGGATGAGATAGCAAAGGTTGATGCACAGAGCGATACCTGATGGCAGATGGGGATAAGTGCTGAGGGATATGAACAGCATTGATACAGGACAGTTTGTAAATATACTGATAAAGATGGCTGATGCAATGATGAGCTGCGGGGCGGAGGTTTACCGCACAGAGGATACTCTGAATCGTATAGCGGCAGCCTACGGTGCTGAAGAAACAGATGTATTTGCGATTACATCTACTATTGTTATTACTGTAAAAATGCCGGTAGAGGAAGCATTTACCCAGTCAAGAAGACTTAAGACAAGCGGCAGCAATGACTTTGAGCGGTTGGAGCGGCTGAATGCCCTGAGCCGCAGGGTATGCCGTGAGCATACTGAGCTTACGGAGTTTGAAGCCTTAATTGATGCAATAAATGCGGAAACAGAGAACAGGCGGTTGATTATGCTCGGAAGCATGCTTGCGGCAAGCTGCTTTGCACTGTTCTATGGCGGAACGGCCGCAGACGGAGCTACAGTAGCAATTATAGGCCTCTTTATATATGCAATGCAGGTATATCTGTCTCCGATATGCTTAAATAAACTTTTCTTTCAGCTTGCTGCATCCTTTGCGACAGGCATTGCCGCATGCATCGCTGCACGCATAATACCGGGAACTCATCTTGATAAGCTCATGATTGGAGGAATTATGCTGCTTATTCCCGGGGTAATGTTTACCAACTCAATCCGGGATATGCTTTTATGTGACACTCTCTCAGGCATACTGCGGCTTATAGAGGCAGTGCTGCTTGCTCTGCTGCTGACACTTGGCATGCTTGCAGCAGTTATGCTGATGAATTATCTATGGTAGGCGCTCAATGGATATCACATTAATAAGACAGCTTATATTCGGAGCCATAGGCTCTGCAGGCTTCGGACTTATCTACAGACTTCCGGCAAGATATATTCCCTCAGTATCAATCGGAGGCATGCTGGGCTGGATTGTATATACCGCTGTAAACAGGGCAGGCGGGAGTATGTTCATGCAGGCAATAGCTGCAGGCTTTGCCACAGCAGTATATGCAGAGATACTTGCAAGGTGCTACAGAGC
>CAVALT010000281.1:0-2614 GCA_963589455.1 Clostridiales bacterium | reverse complement strand
CATGAATACAGTACAGCGTGTGCCCAGGTCTGTAGGCTGCTTTGCAAAGAGCGCTTCCCTGGCAAAATCCTTAACGTCATAATTAAGCGATTTTGCAAACTGTTCTATAAATGAGCCGCAGCCTGATGAGCAGGCCTCATTAAGCTGGACTGAGTCTACAGTACCATCCTTAATGCGTATGCATTTCATATCCTGTCCGCCGATATCAATAATGCAGTCAACATCCTTATCAAAGAAGGAGGCAGCATAATAATGAGCGATGGTTTCAACCTCACCCTCGTCAAGCTTAAAGGCGGACTTTAAGAGCTGCTCGCCGTATCCGGTAGAGCAGGAATATGCTATATGTGCTGAATCGGGAAGCAGCTCACGGATCTCCTTAAAGCTTCTGATAGCTGTATCAAGGGGAGAACCGTTGTTGTTGTCATAAAATTTGTAGAGCAGCGAGCCGTCCTCACCTACAAGGGCGAGCTTTGTGGTGGTAGAACCGGCATCAATACCGAGGTATACATTTCCCGAATAAGAGGAAAGGTCAGCGGTTCTGACATTGGCCTTTGCGTGCTCTGCAAGAAATTCATCATAATCAGCCTGATCCTTAAACAAAGGGTCGAGACGCTTGATCTCGGTATCCATGTCGATATGATGGCTGAGCTTGTCTGTAAGCTCGCTTATGCTTAAAACAGGAGCAGCTTCAGCTCCCTTGTAGATAAGCTTTTCACCAGGAGCCGGTATACACATGGCTGAGCCCATCGCAGCATACAGATGCGAATCCTCAGGTGCAATAATATGCTCGTCATCAAGCTTAAGCGTACGTATAAAAGCGTTCCTAAGCTCCGGAAGGAAATGAAGCGGTCCTCCGAGGAAGGCCACATGACCTCTGATAGGCTTGCCGCACGCCAGTCCGGATATGGTCTGATTAACAACAGCCTGAAAGATTGAGGCTGCAAGGTCAGGCTTAGTAGCACCCTCATTTATAAGAGGCTGTATATCTGACTTCGCAAATACTCCGCAGCGTGCAGCTATCGGATATATGGATTTGTAATCAGCTGCATAGCGGTTAAGACCAGCGGCATCTGTCTGAAGCAGAGCAGCCATCTGATCGATAAAGGAGCCTGTTCCGCCTGCGCAGATACCGTTCATGCGCTGGTCTATGCCGTTTGAGAAATATATTATTTTGGCATCCTCACCGCCGAGCTCAATGGCTACATCACATTCCGGTGAGCGCGTCTGCAGAACAGTGGATACTGCAACAACCTCCTGAACAAAGGGCAGGCCTATATGAGTGGCAAGCGTAAGACCGCCGGAGCCTGTTACGGCACCGCGAAGCTTTATATTGCCGAGCTTGTCACCGGCTTTTTTCAGAAGCTCTGCGAGTGTCTCCTGTATGTTGGCGAAATGGCGCTGGTAGTCTGAGAACAATACATTGTTGTTCTGATCTATAATCGCTGTTTTAACTGTTGTTGATCCGATATCAATTCCTAATCTGTAATCGTTTGTCTGCATGTTTTTTCCTTAAACACAAAACGAACCGATATTTACACAAATATCAGTTTCGCTCTTGTCTTAGATGTATAAAGTGAACTGATTTTGGATTATAGCATAATCAAAATTCAATTGTGAATGCGGATTGTACTTTCTTAACATGAACTTAACATGACCTGCTTCAGTTCATACGCGTGACATATTTATGTAGTAAATATAACCATAACTTGCGCAAAAAGTGTTTTTTAGATAACAGCAGCATATAGTCTTATAGTATAATAAGCTTCCAGGGTCAGAAGACTTTGGCCCTGATATTAATGAAATACTGATTAAATCAGCATAGTATTTTGGAGGAAAGCCCATGGACTGGTTTTACAGACTTAAATTTAAATATCAGAGATTTGCCATACCTAATCTGGCAGTATATGCCTGCATATGCTTTGCAACAGGATATCTGCTCATGAGCACCAATGTAGGAATGAATCTGTACATCAGATGGCTTTCGTTTACGCCTAAGCAGGTTCTGCACGGACAGCTCTGGCGCATTTTCACGGCTATACTGTATCCGCCGTCGGTAGGAAGCGGCATAATCGGAGCAGTTCTCGGCATTCTGATCTATTACAGCTTTGCTTCAAATGTAGAAGCCATGATGGGCAGCTTTGAATATAATGTATATTTCTTCGGCAGCATCCTGATAGGAGAGATAGGAAATATTTTATATTATTTCATAACAGGCAATAATCTGCCGTATCTTCCTATATATACGCATTTTGCTGTATTTATGGCTCTTGCCATAATGTATGCGGACGCTACTGTACTGCTGTTCTTTATAATACCGCTTAAGATCAAATATATCGCACTGTTTGAGGTCGCCGTATACATTTATCAGCTTTTAATCGGCAATCTTTATACTAAGATTGCAATTATCGCAGCCTTTATACCGGTTATTATCTTCTATAATATTATCAGCAGGTCAAAGGGAGGCAGCGGCAATATATTTACGGATATCAAAAATAAGATTCACAACGCAAGGCGTCAGAAGGAATGGCGTGACAGCTGGAGATAAATAAGGAAACGCTGATTAAAGCGTTTCCTCCGCCGGATTTGCGTTGCGAAGCAACAATTTCGCCTGCAA
>CAVALT010000280.1:0-2619 GCA_963589455.1 Clostridiales bacterium | reverse complement strand
GTGTTGTTACAACTGAATACTTCTGTCCCTTCTTTATCGTAACGGGAGCATCAATCTTAACCCTGTGATAGCCGGCATATTCAAAGTCTGCGCTAACCTCCGCCGCAAGCTCTCCGTCCTCCGGAGATGTGGCTTCATCATCAAGCAGATAAACGCTGAATTCTACTGAGGTGTTCTCACTGTTGGTCTCACATGACAAAGCACGCAGTATCTCATCATACTCAGCTATAAATACATTTGCAGCTGAAAGCTTATGTGTGTCGACCCATCCGCTTGAATTGTTCGACTGCAGAAAATCATACTGATCTATAATATAGCTCTGTATGTCTTCTTCATGATTAGTGTCAAAATCAAAAATCTCAGGGCTTTCAAGGCTCCTGTCGTAATAGGATATATAGAAATAACCTGTTGATTTTCCCTCATCGTTTTTGATACCCCAGGAAAACTTATTAGGAAATTCCTCAGTTGCAGATCCCCAGCTGTTCTTAACTATCCATGCTCCGTCACCCTCAGGCTGATGTGCTTTACCGTCAGCATTCCATGCCTCATCAGAATGATCAAGGAAATCCGTACTCTTAATGGTATCATCCCAGCCGACTATGGTCACAGCATGATTGGCCACAGCTGAATCATAGGTATAATGCGTCCATTTATTATCATCTGTATTAAGATATACAGGCTCTCCCAGCTTAATCAGTCCGACCGGCATATAAGTATCTGCTGCAAAGGCTATCGATACTGCTTTGCCATCCATTAAAGCTCTCTTGATTTTATCGGTTGCGGTCTGATCATAGCCAAGATATGCAGCATTGCGTTCGTCTATATCTTCATTTTCAGCAACATTAAAGCCTGCCCTGTAAACTGCCGGCGACGGAAGGACATCAGCATTTATAAGCTGATATTTCTGAAGGAATTTATATTCATCAGGCAGGGACCAATCATCATTTTTGCTGTATTCCACATTGTGAAGCAGCTGTCCGTCAGCCTTACTGTTTTTGCCTCTGTATGGCACAACGGCTTCTTCAACAACACCTATTCCGCTTGAGAAGACGGAGGTTGCCGTGAACATTCCGCCGCCGACATTAAGCAGCTTGTCATCATTGCCGGGCAGCATATATATTCCCTCTCCGTCCTGATCAGAGCCGTCGTCCATATGTGTTCTTGCAAAATAAGCAAGATGGTGCTCCGAGAGATCCAAGCCTGTTTCATCGTATGTCTTGCCAAGGCTTGTCAGTATGCTTGTCTCAGCTGCAGCTATGGCCGAAAAGCCCCAGCAGGTTCCCCACGGGCTCTGTGACTTAACCGGAGTAACTACACCCCTGTCTCTTAAGTCAAATTTTTCCGGAAATTCTTCCGTTGATTCTTTTGAAGGAGTACGCTCAATAACCTTGCCCTGATCATTCTTAAGCAGAAAGCTAACCGCTGCCTTAGGATCTCCGGTCTTAAGCTTTGTCAGCAGCTTATCAGTATCGACCGTCTTAATCTCTGATTCTTCTATAAGATCCTTAATGTCAAGTGCCTCCGGATCAATTCCTAAAAGCTCAGCTATCTCTTCTGTTGTCATGCCTGAGTCATCGCCGTCACTGCTTTGTGCAAAGGCAACAATAGGACTTACAGCAAGTGAAACAGCTGTAAATACTGATAAGAATGTATAAATATATTTTCTCATTATGCATCTCCCGTTAATCATAAACATTTGCAGCTCCCAAGCTCAAAAGTTCTCCTGCAGGCAAGACTGCACCGGATTTTGAAGCTTTTGACCCTGGTATCATCAATATTATATCATTTAATGCTATTCAGCACTACAAAACTGTCCAGGGTGCATATTCTTAAGAAAAACGACATTATTGATTCTAAGGAAATGCTGATCAAATCAGCATTTCCTAAATCAACGGAGTTTTTACTTTAAGCTGAAGCATTGACAAACAGGGTTTTCCCTGCAAAAAAACTGCACCCTCGGCTTATGCCTCGGATGCAGTAAAAAAATTTTTGTAACTGTTTAGCAACCATCTCGAATTTGCTCCGCAAATCCTCGATGTGGCCGGTCAGAGGCGCTCCGCGCCTTGGCCACCTGCCGTATTTAAGAGTGAATATGCCTGCAAGCAGTCAATTCACTCTTAAATATGGCAGGTGCTAAACAGATACAAATTTTTATCTTTCTTCTCTGAAATAATTAAGGCCCAGTCCCTCCGGCGGCTGATCCTCTCTGCGTCTTCTCATTGATACAAAGATAAGCACCAGTGCCGTTGCAATGTACGGAACTATCTTATATATCTGTGTCGGAAGAAACGACAGCGGAAGTCTGAGGTAAAGAATAAGCAGACCGCCGAACACTATAGAGCCCCAGATAGCATTAAGGGGTCTCCACAGACAGAATATAACAAGTGCAACTGCAAGCCAGCCCTCTCCGGCAAGTGCATTGTGGTTCCATACACAGCCTGCTATAGTCATTGTATGTACCATTCCTCCGAGAGCTGAAATTCCGCCGCCTATACAGGTTGCTATGTATCTGTACCTCGTAACGCTTATGCCTGCGGCATCTGCTGTGGCCGGTGATTCACCGACAGCTCTGAGATAAAGTCCCTTTCTGGTCTTATTCATGAACCACCACATTATAAG
>CAVALT010000279.1:0-2621 GCA_963589455.1 Clostridiales bacterium | reverse complement strand
CAGGTAAATTCACGCTGATATACGGAAGGCGGCCAAGGCCCGAAGGGCCTCTGGCCAGCCATATCGAGGATTTGCGGAGCAAATTCGAGATGTGTGCTAAGCAGATACAGATTTTCCCGAAATTCTTGAAGTGAGAGTCAGTGCACCCTTGGGACAGGTATTTACGCACAGCCCGCATCCGGCACAATCTGCATTGCCGCATACCACTTCTCCATTCACCTTTTGAAAAACGCCGAGGTGACACCTCCTGATGCATTTTCCGCAGGAGATGCATTTTGATGAATCAAACTCAACGATATACTCAGATGCCGGCCATTTTCCTATGCTTCCCAGCTCTTTCTGCGCGCGAAACAGATAGCAGCAGTCTCCGCAGCAGTTGCATATTCCGCCCATTGCACTTGTGTGCATCAGCCCTGCCTTGTCGGTCTCACGTATGATTTCTTTGGCCCGCTCCTTATCAATTGCCTCTGACAGCCCTCTGTCCGCGAAGCTGTTGATACCGTTCTTGTAGGTAATACAGGTGTGCGTCGGAAGGCCGCATTCTCCTGTCAGACTGCGGCAGTCACAATAGTTAAGATAGACAGGTCTGTCATCGGAATCAATTTGATCCAGCATCTTCTGCAGCGGAAGCACCTTGTCCGAGGTCGGTAGCTCGGCATCACGATCAAGTGTTTTCACATAAGCATCAAAATACCAGTCATCCAGTTTACGTCTGGTGTCCATCGGGAGCGTCTGATACTTATCTCTTCTCCCGACAGCGAATACATCCAGAAAACCATAGAAATTATTAAGACTGAAGTTTTCTCCTGTCTCATCGGTCTTAGAGATAACTCCTCTATGGTACTCGCGCCCGGCAAAGCTCCTGCCTATCTCATCAGCGGAAAATGTTTTTCCCTTCATTTTAATTATGAGATCAAGCTCCTCAGGCTCAAAGAAAAATGAGAGCAGCCCGTAGGCCGCCTCGGGTATATCAAATATTTGACAGACCCTTTTAAGCTCTGCATCCGTCATGATAAATCTCCTGTTGGTGTTGTATTATGTAGTCTGCCTTCCGGTACCGGTTTTCCTCAGCGTCAGCTTCTCCACATGCTTCAGTATGAGATCCGCGGCAAGAGCAATTAATACGCTCAATATGGTTCCCCATGCTATCTTATATACATTCATCGTACGAAGCCCTGAAAGCAATATTTTCCCAAGTCCGCCCGCGTTAATTGTCGCAGCGATAACGGCAATTCCCGTAGTGGAAATGATTGCAAGCCGGATGCCTGCCACTATGGACGGCATGGCGAGCGGTATCTGTATCCTTGTCACGAGCTGAAAATGGCTCATTCCCATTCCTGTTCCCGCCTCTAACAGACTTTTATCTACATTCTGCATTCCTGTCATTATATTGCGTATAAGCAGGTATTGATTGTATGCGACAAGTACCGGTATTGCAGTGGAATTGCCGAGCCCGAGCAGGGGAATCAGCATTGCAAACAGCGCCATTGACGGGATCGAGTAAACGACGCTGAAGAGCTGCACAACCATATTTGTTGCTTTTTCAGAGCTGAGCAGCAGGTAGGAAATGACTGCTGCAAGTATCATTGATATCAGCAGTGTAACAAATACAATCTGCAGGTGTTCCCTGAATGCTCCCATTAACAGATCGGCATGGTCTGCAAAATAAGCAAGCACGGTTAAATCCCCTCCCCTCCCGCAACATAATCTCTGACTGCCTCTGAGGTATGTATCAGCTCCTCAACAAACAGATCTGCCGGATGCTCGATAATTTCAGCCGGAGTGGCGTATTGAAGTATCCTTCCCTGATTCATGATAACTACCTTCGTTCCGAGACGCAGAGCCTCCTGGATGTCATGCGTTACAAAAAGGTATGTCTTTTTTGAGCGCGAATGAATACTCTTAAGCTCCCTTTGGAGCTTATCTCGATTGATCGCATCAATAGCGCCGAAGGGCTCGTCAAGCAGCATGACCTTTGGATCGCAGATCAGCGCCCTTGCGAGGCCGATCCTCTGCTGCTGTCCGCCGGACAATTGTGCCGGATATCTGTTCCTGAATTCATCCGGGTCGAGCTGTACAAGGGACAGCATTCGGTCCACTTCCTCATCAATTCTTTTCTTATCCCATTTGAGTATCTTTGGTATAGTGGCAATATTATCCCGAACGGTCATGTGCGGAAACAGCCCGATTTGCTGGATTACATAGCCTATTCCGCGCCGAAGCTGTACCGGATCCTCCTCGAGCACATCCCTTCCAAACAAAAGCACCTTGCCGGAATCAGGCTCATATATGCGGTTCACTGTCTTAATGAGCGTCGTCTTTCCGCAGCCCGAAGAGCCGAGAATAGTGACAAACTCTCCTTCTTCAACAGCAATATTTACATCGTCGAGAGCTTTATAGCCCATACCTGGAAATTGTTTATTTACTGATTTAAATTCCACTGCTTTCATCTTGCTCTACCCGCTTTCCTACAGATAAAAAACATATTTGGTATCTGTTCAGCACCCATCTCGAATTTGCTCCGCAAATCCTCGATGTGGCCGGCCAGAGGCCCTCCGGGCCTTGGCCGCCTTCAGTATTTCAGTATGAATTTGCCTGCAAGCAGTCAATTCATACTGAAA
>CAVALT010000278.1:0-2634 GCA_963589455.1 Clostridiales bacterium | reverse complement strand
CCGATATTCATGGTGCTTATGATTGCTACAGTATTTGTTGTTATTTTCTCTGTACGTTCAAATAAGCGCGAGGCCGAGAGAGTTGCGGCAGGCATGAAGGAGGAGGAAGAGGTTGAGTAATTAGGGAAACGCTGACTTAATCAGCATTTCCTTAGACAGACTTTTCTTAACCTAACCGCAGGTCGCATTGTAAAGGCTTCATAGTGTCTCGGTGAGGTCGCCGGCAAAAGCTGCTTGACACCTGACTGTTAACATGTTAAAGTCTTAAACAATTACAAAACGAACGAACGAGGGCGTTCTGCATTTACATAATGCAGGGCGCCTTTTTGCGTTGGTAAAAGTTCAGAAAAGTTCAGGCTTGATTCCCGGAGGCGTATTATGAATGAATTAATCAGACACACCGCAAATATCAATGAGCTGCTTGCGCGCTACGGCGTGAAGTTCGGCATTTACAAAAATAATACGTTCAAGGAGCAGCTTTTCCCCTTTGATTCCATACCAAGGGTTATAGAGGCCGATGAATTTGCTTATCTCGAGAAGGGACTTAAGCAGCGTGTAAAGGCGCTGAACCTGTTTCTTAAGGATATATATCATGAAAAGCATATCGTCAGAGATAAGGTCGTACCGGAGGAATTTGTCTTTGCCTCAAGCGGATACATGGCTGAATGCGAGGGAGTTGATCCGGTAAAGGATATATATTCGCATATCTCCGGAATCGATCTTGTCAAGGGCAAGGATGATGAATGGTACATACTTGAGGATAATCTGAGAGTCCCGTCAGGAGCGTCCTATCCTATGATTGCAAGAGAGCTGTGCCGAAGATGCTCACCGGACACATTTAAATGCACTCATCTTGAGGATAACCGTAATTATGCACAGCTGCTTAAATCAGCTATGGATTATGTAAATGTCGGAGGCCTTAACGTCATACTGACACCGGGAAGATATAACGCGGCATATTTTGAGCATTCCTATCTTGCCGAGAAAACCGGTTCACTGCTTGCAAATGGGCAGGAGCTTATTGTTGAGGACGACAGGCTTTATTACATAACAGCAGACGGAAGAAAGGAGAGGGTAGGTGCAGTATACCGCCGTATCTCAGATGAATATCTTGATCCGATGAACTTTAACCCTGAGTCTCTTATAGGAATACCGCATATATATGATGTATTCAGAAAGGGAAATGTCGCTCTGCTGAATGCTCCCGGAAACGGTGTGGCTGATGATAAGGGCATATATTATTTTGTTCCCAAGATGATCAGGTATTATCTCGGAGAGGAGCCGGTGCTGCATAATGCCCCCACATATCTGCCGTTTTATGATGAGGATATGCGCTATGTTCTGGATAATTTTGACAGACTGGTGCTTAAGGATGTGGCGGAGGCCGGAGGCTACGGAGTTGTCTTCGGAAGCTCGATGACAAAGCAGCAGAAGGAGGATTTTATTGAACTTCTTAAGGCAGAGCCCAGACGCTTTATAGCTCAGGAGGTAATTGATTTCCAGGATCTTGACATCATTGAGGACGGCGAACGTGTTGCGCGCAAGGCGGATCTCAGAGCGTTCGTGCTGATGGGGGAGGAGCCTGTGGTGTGGAAGAGCGGACTCACACGTTTTTCAAGAAATCCGGATTCATTTATAGTTAATTCATCACAAGGAGGAGGTTTTAAGGATACATGGGTATTATCTCGACGGAACAGGCAGACAGACTGTATTGGTTAGGCAGATACACAGAGAGGGTTTATTCGACAATCAGGCTTTTCTTCAGAAGCTTTGATACTCTGATTGACGGACCGGAGGATAACTATCCGGGCTTCTGCAGCTCGATAGATATTCCGAATATCTATACTTCAAGAGAGGATTTTCTTAAGAGATATCCCTTTGACGAAACAAATCCGGATTCAATCATAAGCAATCTGAACAGAGCCTATGACAATGCCATAGTGCTCAGGGAGAGTATAGGTTCGGAAACAATGTCGTTTATACAGCTTGCCATTTATGAGATGAACAAGGCAGCTGAAAGCCAGGCTCCGCTGTTTGAGCTGCAGCACGTGCTTGACTATATTCTGGCCTTCTGGGGCATAGTGGACGACAGGATAGACAGTGAGGAAACACGCAATATAATAAAGGCTGGCAAGCGTATAGAGCGTATTGATCTGTATGCAAGACTCGGAGCAGATGCTGCGGAGCTTCGAAGAGCGGTGCACCGTATGGTCCCGAGGGTTATTAAGAGCGGATTAAAATACAATGCTGAGAGTTTGAATAAGGTACAGGAGCTGGCAGAACAGGACAATATAGATTATTATGGTATAGTTGCAAATGTAGAAAAGATTCTCGGATAAACAGACATCTGAGTAATCAGTATGCGGGAGCCGGAGGCCTAAGTGCAGACAGATACAGACAATAATCAGATTCATTCAGTATCGGCAGCCTCGCGCGGAAAATGTCACAGAGGAGGGGGTACTCATGCTGCTTAGCTTTGATTACAGGATGAGGATTAACTATACCGAGCCGGTTAGCAGATGCTTCTTTACGATTAAATGTATTCCTAAGGATACGCTGCGGCAGAGCCTGCTCGATTACAGGCTGAGCATACTGCCTCCTGTAAGCTATTCCTTAGGAACAGATTCCTATGAG
>CAVALT010000277.1:0-2640 GCA_963589455.1 Clostridiales bacterium | reverse complement strand
GGCAGGCTGCTGAAGATGTAGGCCAGCGGCAGTCTGACAAGCAGAGTCTGAATGAGACCCTGAATCATAACCCATACGGTCTTGTCGCTTCCGTTAAAGTATCCAATCATGCTGAATAGAACTGCTGTTGCAATAGCTTCAGGAGCAAAGCCCTTAAGATAATCAGCACCGTGCCTGATAACAGCAGGATCAGCTGTAAATATGGAAGAGAGTACATCTCCCCTGAATAATACGCCGATAAAGACTATAACTCCGATAATAAGACCGACACTGATGCCTGTGAGCATGGATTTTCTGGCTCGATTATAATTGCCGGCACCAACATTCTGTGATACAAAGGAAGCCATGGACTGCATAAGAGCACTCGGGATGAGCATGGCAAAGTTAACTATCTTGCAGGCTACACCGTAGCCTGATGACGCTTCAAGGCCAAGTCTGTTTACAAAGGCACACAGGGCAAGGAAGGAGAGCTGAGTCAGAAACTCCTGCAGTGCAAGAGGCAGACCTATTTTCAGAAAACGCGGACATTGTGAATTAAAGCCGATATCAGCACGGCTGATTGTGAACGGCAGCTTCTTTTTAAGGAGTATGAACACGGCACAGACTACGCTTACAGCCTGTGCAAAAACCGTAGCTATGGCAGCTCCCTGTGCATCCATATGAAAGCCTGCTACTAAAAGCAGATCGCCGAAAACATTGCATATGCAGGCAACGAGCACAAAGAGCAGCGGAGATTTTGAATCACCGAGTCCACGGAAGATGGCTGAGAGCAGGTTATAGGCAACTATGAAGAAAATGCCTCCTCCGCAAATGCGCACATAAGCTGATGTAAGTGAAAGTGCCTCCGCAGGAGCCTGCATTATTACGGATATAGGCGTTGAGAAGCCTACCATAAGGATAAACAGTATAACAGAAAGTATAAAAAATACTACGGCTGCGCCTCCGATGACCGGGCCTATGCTCTGAGGCTTTTTCTCACCGAGATAACGGGCAATCAGCACGGTAACGCCCATGGCAAGCTGAGTAACAACAAAGGTGACAAGATTAAGCACCTGACTTCCGGTTGAAACAGCCGACAGGCCGGAGGTGGAGCCAAAATGACCTACCACAAGCAGGTCAACGGCACCATAGGCCGCCTGAAGGGCAAGAGCACCCAATATCGGAAACATAAAATAAACGAGCTTTTTAAGTATGCTTCCCTGTGTAAAATCTGCTTTTTCAGTTGCTGTCAAGAATATTTCTCCTTTCAATCATTATAGGATGTAATTCCTCAATAGTTATGTATGAAAATTTTGCTTCTGAGTCAGTAATTATATTCAGAAAGAGGCGAAAGTCAAGAATAAACGGTTATTGTACTTGTAATGAGACTCCGTTTATGGTACTATACAGAAGTTCGCCGCAGCACGGCTTTTGGATTTCCTTAACCGGGGCTTTGCTGTATGGCAGGTTTAACCGAATAGCAGTTCGGAATAGTTTTTAAAGGAGTAAGAACAATGATTTCAAAAGAGAAGAAGGCAGAGATTATCAGCACCTACGGACGCAAGCCGGGAGACACAGGTTCACCTGAGGTTCAGATCGCTATCCTTACACAGCGTATCAACGAGCTTACAGAGCACATCAAGCAGAACCCGAAGGATCATCATTCAAGAAGAGGACTTCTTATGATGGTAGGTCAGCGCCGCGGCATGCTTGCATACCTTCAGAAGAAGGATCTTGAAGGCTACAGAGCCCTCATCGCAAAGCTCGGAATTAGAAAGTAAGCGCATAAAGACAGATAAAACAAAACGGAGAAGACTGCTTGCAGGCTTCTCCGTTTTGTTTTAGATGGCTAACGGATATGAGTATGAAGGGCGATAGCCCGGAATGCGAATATCCGTAGAGTTGCGGGAGCACGAAGTGCGGAGCAACTCGTATTATGCGCGCCCCCAGCGAGCAAAAAGCTTGCAGGCTTCTCCGTTTTGTTTTAGATGGCTAACGGATATGAGTATGAAGGGCGATAGCCCGGAATGCGAATATGCGCGAGCAATGAGGAAGAAGCCGGAGCTTGCTCAGGCTTATGACGAATGCCGCGGCACAAGCGAAACGAAGTGAAGCTTGTTACGTAGAGCTGCGGGAGCACGAAGTGCGGCAGCCAGGAATGCAGCGGTAAAAAAAAGGCATGGCGCGAAGCCATGCCTTTTTCTATGCGGCACAATATTCATTTATTCCTGAAGCAAAGCCTTCTGTGCAGTAGCAAGCATAAGCTTGATACGATTCAGCTGGTTAACCTCAGATGCACCAGGATCATAGTCGACAGCTATGATATTGGCCTCAGGATGAGCATTTCGAAGCTCCTTGATAACGCCCTTTCCGACGATATGGTTAGGAAGGCAGCCAAACGGCTGAACGCATACTATATTAGGAACCCCTTCATTAATGAGCTCAAGCATCTCTCCTGTAAGGAACCAGCCCTCTCCGGTCTGATTTCCGAGAGACAGAAACTTCTTGGCCATTTCAGCAGTTTTGCGTATATCAGACGGCGGTCCGAAGTGTTTGGAGTCCTTAAGAGCCTTTACTGCCGTACGCCTGAATCTCTCCATGAAGGAAATAGCAAGGTTGGAGATATTCACATTGAATCTGCTTCCGCCGAGATATCTCCAT
>CAVALT010000276.1:0-2672 GCA_963589455.1 Clostridiales bacterium | reverse complement strand
CTGCACGCTGCTTATCTATATCGTGCATGCGCTCCTTGAGCACCTCATCTGAATCAGCCATGGTCTGCTTAAGTCTGTGCAGGCAGTCCTCCTCTGAGGCATACATGTATATCCTGGTTACAAAGGGCTTATCTCTGAGAATGTAATCGGCGCAGCGTCCTACAAATATGCAGTTCTCCGTATCGGCAATGCGTCTGATTACCTCAGCCTGAAGCTCGAACAGATTATCATCCGAGGTAAAGCCGCTCTTGCCCGGTGCAAGTGCCTTGCCCTTATATTTGCCCTTTGCAGACAAAAATATCTTTCTGACATTTTCATCAATACGTCCGAACAGCTCCTCGTTTATGCCGCTCTCATCGGAGGCCATACGAAGTATCTCCTTGTCATAGACCGGTATGTTAAGCTCCTCAGATAATCTTCTGGCCATGGTCAGTCCGCCTGATCCATAGCTTCTTGCGATAGTCAGTACAAGTCTTTGCTCACTCATTATATTGCCCTCCAAACATATATCGCGATACAGAATCGCGGTGCTTCGTGCCACGCAATCCTCAAAGCATTCGTAAGATTAGTGTAACTGCTTAGCATTGCGTTTCTGTACACTTTGCGATGCGCCTTTGCAGTGCTGCACAATTACAGCTCAGCTTATTCAACAGTTACGCTCTTTGCCAGATTTCTCGGCTTGTCAACATCAAGGCCCTTGGCAACGCTTACATAGTATCCGAGCAGCTGAAGCGGGATAACTGCAAGGCTTGCTGCAAAATGCGGATCAGTCTTAGGAATATAGATAACAAAATCCGCACTGTCCTCTATGCTGTAATTACCGTAGGTTGTAAGTGCCATAAGATAAGCACCGCGGCTCTTGCACTCTATCATATTGCTGAGTGTCTTCTCATACAGCTGCGGCTGTGTAAGCAGGCCGATAACAAGCGTTCCCTGCTCGATCAGGCTTATAGTGCCGTGCTTAAGCTCGCCGGCAGCATAGGCCTCACTGTGAATATAGCTTATCTCCTTCATCTTAAGGCTGCCCTCAAGGCTTACGGCATAATCCACGCCCCTTCCGATAAAGAAGGCATCATGAGCATTGGCCTGCTTAGAGGCAAACCACTGTATGCGCTCCTTATCCTCAAGAAGCTTTTCAACCTTGTCAGGTATAGTCATAAGCTCGCCGATAAGCTCTGCATATCTCTCCTCGTCAAGAGTGCCTCTCACGAAGCCAAGCTGTATGGCAAGCATGTAAAATACTGCAAGCTGCGTGCTGTAGGCCTTGGTCGTTGCAACTGATATCTCCGGTCCTGCAAGGGTATAAAATACGTGGTCAGCCTCTCTCGCAATAGTAGAGCCGACAACATTTACAACAGCAAGCGTCCTTGCACCGTGAGCCTTTGCCTCTCTGAGTGCAGCAAGGCTGTCGGCCGTCTCTCCGGACTGGCTTACAACTATAACAAGAGCATGCTCGTCAAGCAGCAGCGTGCGGTATCTGAACTCAGAAGCCAGCTCCGTTCTTACCGGAATTCCGGCAAGATCCTCAATTACATACTGCGCCACTACACCTGTATGATAGGCAGATCCGCAGGCAACTATGTAAATGTGTCCGATGGCCTTTACTGCCTCATCATCAAGACCTACAGCCTCCAGATTAATCCTTCCGTCACTTACGGCAGAGGCGATTGTATCCCTGAGTGCCTTCGGCTGCTCGTGGATCTCCTTCATCATGAAATGCTCAAAGCCGGCCTTCTCGGCAGCCTCTGCATCCCATTCGATCTGTGTAAGCTCCTTCTCAACCTCATCTCCGTCAAGATTATAGAAGACAACGCTGCCCTTCTTAAGGCAGGCCATCTCCATGTTTCCGACATAATATACCTGTCTTGTATATTTAAGAATGGCTGATACATCAGAAGCCAGATAGCTCTCTCCGTTGCAGATGCCTATGATCATCGGGTTATCCTTGCGGGCTGCATATATCTCACCCGGATAATCCTTAAACATAAATGCAAATGCATATGAGCCTCTGATACGCACCATGGCATGATTGATTGCATCTACAGGCGTATGCTCGTATTTCTTATAATAGTAGTCAACAAGCTTAACAGCCACCTCTGTATCTGTCTGTGAATAAAAGCTGTAGCCCTTGCGGATAAGCTTTTCCTTAAGCTCCTGATAATTCTCAATGATTCCGTTATGAACTCCGACCACATTGCCGTCATCGCTGCAGTGCGGATGTGCATTGGTCTCATTAGGCTCTCCGTGAGTTGCCCATCTTGTATGTCCTATACCGCAGGTGCCCTTAACCGCCGCACCGTCATTGGTCTTCTCCATAAGAGCCTTAAGACGGCCCTTGGCCTTGACAACCTCCGGAGCAGCATCGCCGTCTCTCACCGCAATTCCTGCCGAATCATATCCTCTGTACTCAAGCTTTGAGAGGCACTCAAGCAATATCGGAGCTGCCTGTCTGTCTCCTGTAAAGCCAACTATTCCGCACATCTATATTAATCCTCCAAATTATCGTCATTACTTGATTTATATGCTGTTGTGGGCAAAAGCGTTTATCCACATCAAAAAACTGATATCAGATTGCTCCGCACTGCGTGCTCCCGCAATCCGAAAAATATTCATAAATCGCTCATTTTTCTTCGAAAAATGGCTTCTTTATTCATATTTTTGCGGGTCCTAAG
>CAVALT010000275.1:0-2684 GCA_963589455.1 Clostridiales bacterium | reverse complement strand
TGCTCCGACTGCTGCGCCTAAGGTAAAGCAGCCATCGGTAGACAGGTCGCAGACATTCAGCATGGTATAGCTCAGAAACAGAGCCAGTACTGTCAGAGAGCTTACAAGTCCGAGCTCAACTGAGGTCTGTAATAAGCTTATAATTGATGACATATCCATAGGATAGCTGCTCCTTAACTGATAATATTTTTTCTGTCCAGCGCCTTCCATATTTAAGAATGAATTTACTGCTTGCAGATAAATTCATTCTTAAATATGGAAGGCGGCTAAGGCCCGAAGGGCCTCTGGCCGGCCAAATCGAGGATTTGCGGAGCAAATTCGAGATGTGCGCTAAACAGTTGCCTTAGAAAACGCTGATTAAAGCTTTTCCCACGCAGGATTCTGCTGCTAAGCAGCAAACCCAAAAGTAAATACGTACGTTTCACCGGAAATCGTTAAGGAAATGCTGATTAAATCAGCATTTCCTTAACTCTCTTGTTATCTAATCAGAAGCTCTCAGCTGTCTGAATCTCCTTAATCTCTGTGCAGTATGGCTCAAATGCTGTCTTAACTGTGTCAAGGTCATAGCCTAACTGCTCGCATATCTCAGTGTTAACTGTAGCTATACCGTTATCAAAGGTCATAACAGGAGTAGTTGCCGGATCTGCTCCGTTAACAAGAATATCATTGATCATATTGGCAGTCTCAACACCGATATTGGCATAATCAACTCCAAAGCCGAGGAATGCGCCGTTAAGTGCAAAGGAATCAGCTCCTGTATAGTGCGGAATGCCTGCCTCTGCAAACTTCTCATAGATTGAAAGCTCTGCAGTCATGATTGTATTGTCAGTAGGGGTAAATACTGCATCAACACCATCGGTAACAAGTGCATCAGCAGCGAGCATAACCTCATCTACTGTGGTTCCGGTGCGCTCAACATACTCAACTCCCTTGGCATCAAGATAAGCCTTAGCATCTGCAATTGCTGCCTCTGAGCTGTCCTGTCCTACATCGTAAAGAAGTCCAACCTTAGCTGTATCAGGATTTGCTGCAAACATAAGATCCATAATAGCATTTGTATTAAGATAGTCTGAGGTACCTGTAACATTTGCACCAGGTGCATCAAGAGAGTCTACAAGCTGTGCAGATACAGGATCTGAAACTGCGGAAAATACAACCGGAATCTTGCTGTCTTCTGTTGCTGACTGCATTGCCATAGCTACAGGAGTAGCAATTCCGACCATAAGGTCAACCTTCTCAGCATCCTGGAAATTTGAAATAATCTGATTAAGAACATTGGAATCAGCCTGACAGTTGTCATAAACTATATCAAAGGTAACTCCCTCTTCATCCCCGAGCTTTTTAAGCTGAGCCTCGATATTTTCATAAATCTGATTGAGTGATGCATCATCAACATAATTGCAGATGCCAACCTTGTAGCTGTTTCCTTCAGCCTCTGATTCAGCTGTGCTTTCTGTTTCAGCCTTTGCGTCTGACTCAGCTGCTGTCGTTGAAGCAGTCTCAGAGGAACCACATGCTGCAAGTGCTGCAGTCATGCTGAATGCAAGTGCTGTTGCTGCGATTTTCTTAAGTGTCTTTTTCATTTTGCTTTTTCTCCTTACTTTTTGCAGAATGTTTTTGAGACTTTAGGATCTTTCCATGCTGTTGTCCTGTCCTGTATATGCAAAACGCCAGCAGTTTCATAACAGAAATGCTGTTTTGTATACAGGCGCAGGAAAACAATGCACAAAAAAATCCTGTCTCAGCTGTATCTGCTGGGACAGGACTGAAATATCCTGCGGTGCCACCCGGCTTGGTATATAAAATACCCTCTTACGCGTACAATCATACGCTGACATCTGATCACGCTGTGTCAATGCGTCGCCCATACTCTGCAGCTTGATGCATTTCTGTTTGCCCTCGGAAGTCCATTCAATAAGATATCACATACTGCAATCTCACCGCCTGCAGCTCTCTCATATGTGAGGGAAATTATCTACTACTCTTCCTCAACGGTTTCCATGATAATAATACACTCATTGTTTAATGTCAAGCATAAATTCCGGGGTTTATGCAGTGTTTTTTGTATATTTATTTATCCACTGGCGCAATGGCTAAGAAAAAGGGAAATGACGTATTTAAGCCATTTCCCTTAAACTGGACCTGAGGGGAGTCGAACCCCTGTCCGAAAGTCAATTCCTCGTTCTTCTACTATCATAGTTCGTCGTTATTGTTTCGCCCGATCAGCAGGTGACGAACACCCCGAAAACCAGGCTAAGCTTCATCGTACGCCCACATGCTCAAAGCTTTGCATATGTCGTTTCCTGTCAGATCGATGCCTGAGTTCCGCCGGGACAGGTACCTGCGGTCAGACACAAGCAGCGCTTAGGCTGCAAGAGCTAATCTATTATCGTTAGCGTTTATATTTAGGTTTGGAGATTTGACGCATCATCCTGCGGATAGCTTCACCGACTGCATAATCCCCGTCGAAACCGGTACTAGCCCGTTGCTTTGAGATATATTATACATGACAGAGGCAGCTTTTCCAATAAAAAAGAAAAATCATTTAATTACGATATTCTTACAAAAATCCGGAGCTGCGGTATAAAAAAGAGTTTTTTGGAGACAATAATTCCCTGTTGCAGTATAAAGGCATCGGATTTAAAATGTAATACAAAAAACACATTATAAAAGCTTATGACCAC
>CAVALT010000274.1:0-2692 GCA_963589455.1 Clostridiales bacterium | reverse complement strand
ACAACCTGAAGCTGTTCTCACTGCTTGCAAATGTTGCTGATGTTAAGAGTCTTGTTATCCATCCGGCTTCTACAACACATTCACAGCTTACCGATGAGGAGCTTGAGGCTGTTGATATCCATCAGAACACAATCCGTCTCTCAATCGGAACAGAGCATATTGATGATATCATTGCTGATCTTGAGAGAGGCTTTGCAGCTATTAAGTGATTGCTAAAACATTCATTTTCGGATACCTATTTTTCATAAATACACCCACGTTGTTTATAACACAGACATTGTTTTACCCTCGAACCCGTATCAAACTGATGCGGGTTCTTCCCTTATATGCGCAGGTTTATAGGCAAATGGAAATGCATACGCTTTTATATATTAAGCACTGCGTGTATAATATATAAACCAACATGGTCCAAAGACTGCAGAGTAGTATTAAGAAAACGCTAATCAGCATTTCCTTAACAGCCTTCGGCAGATCGCACGGATTTGTGTTGCGGGGAATTTGCTGCTTCGAGGCACAAATCCGGTGTGGAAAACGCTTTAATCAGCATTACCTTAAAGCTGCTGTACAGAGATAAAAACAGATTTATTACGGGGCAGAGGACATGACACTTCAGCAATTAAAATATCTTGTAACCGTAGCTGAATGCGGCAATATCACAGAGGCAGCGGAGAGACTCTTTATTTCACAGCCCTCCTTAAGCCTTGCCATACATAATCTTGAGACTGAGATGGGTGTAAGCGCATTTTCGCGTACAAATAAGGGGGTTCGTATAACCAGAGAAGGTGAGGAGCTCCTGGCCTATGCAAGGCAGCTGTTGGAGCAGGCGGATATCATGCAGGAGCATTTCGGTAAAAATGTTGACCGACAGCCCAAATTTTCCGTATCCTGTCAGCATTATTCCTTTGCGGTAAATGCGTTCGTGGAGCTGGTTAAGGAGTATGACGCGGACAGCTATGACTTTATACTCAGAGAGACACAGACCGGTGAGATTATAGATGATGTGTCAAACGGACTGAGCGAGCTTGGTGTTATTTACCTGAGTGAGCATAATGAAGAATTTCTGACCAAGCTGATTAAGAAGAACGGACTGAGCTTTACTGAGCTCTTTAAGGCAGATCCGCATGTATTTATAAGCTCGGAGCATCCGTTGGCTGACAGGAAGCTTATTGAACTGGATGAGCTTAAGCCGTATCCCTATCTTACCTATGAGCAGGGCAGCCATAATTCCTTTTATTTTTCGGAGGAATTCCTGAGCACGCTTGACATGCCTAAAAATATACAGGTGCGGGATCGTGCGACACTCTTTAATCTTGTAATCGGACTGAACGGCTTTACAGTCAGCTCCGGCGTAATTGATAAAAAGCTTAACAGTGAATACATTATAGCAAGACCGCTGAATGTGGCCTGCTCAATGCATATTGGAATAGTAACTCAGAGAAATTTGCTCCTGAGCCGCTATGCAGAACGCTATATAGAGATACTGAAGGGCTGCCTGACTAGGGTTGAGCAGCAGCCCTTATAAAACTTCGTGCATAAATGCGAAAGGCGGCAAAGACCTGGATGCCCTCAGGCCAGGCAAATCGAGGATTTGCTGCTTCGCAGCGCAAATCCGGCCAAATTCTGCCGCAGCCGCCAACGGCTTCATTCGGATAGTTTCATTTTTTTTATCCAGTTTCTTACATTTCTTTATGCAGTTTATACTAAAAATATTTATTCTGAGCCATTTTATACGTTAATGATGCTAATATCGCACAAGTCAGCTTTATCATAAAAGACATTTATGATCTCAATATAATCTATAAAGTTTATTTTGAAAAAATTTTGGTTTACAATACAGATGTACAGAGATAAAAGCTATTCAAGCTCGATGGTTTTAGCAACCTCGATAAACTCCTGTACAGCAGGAGTCGTGTGTTCGTCAGAGCCTATAAGCACACCCTGTGTTCTGTATAGATTTTCAGCGAATTCACGTGACTCAACCTTGCAGCGCAGGTACTTGGTCATCTCCTTGGACATAACAGAGATGCCGAGATTGTTTTCAACCATTCCGAAGATGGCAAGATCACTGGCAGCCTTATAGCGTATGTTTGGGCTCATGCGTGAGAGAACATCGGCAAACTCGCTCGTATCATCACTGCCCTGGACCATCGGAAGTATAAAATCGCAGCCCTTGATCCTGTCAGCAGGTACCTTTTCAAGGGCGGTAAGAGGATGATTCGGCGGGAGTATAACACAGAGAGGATCCTTAAAGAGCGGAGTGAAGAATCTCTTCATCTCTTCAGGAACTGCTTCCTCCTCAATAAAGCCGACGTCAATATCGCCGCTCTTCAGCTTGCTGAGGATATCCTCAGCACTCATCTCACGAGGCATAAGCTCGATGCCGGAATATGAGGTTGTAAAGCGGTGGATAACCTTGGGAACGAAGTCAATCATGTTGCTGTTAGTAGCGCCTATGCGTATGCTTCCGGTAAGAAGCCCGAAGATGCCCTGAACCGCAGCATGCAGCAGATCATCATTTTTAACTATCTGCTGGCAGTAGTAGAGCAGTGACTCACCGTTTTTGGTTATAGTGCAGCTGTCCTTGCTTCTGATGAAGAGGGAGAAGCCGAACTCATTCTCCAGTGTCTTAATCATATGGCTGATATTGGGCTGAGAATAGCCCAGGGACTGAGCGGCCTTCGTAAGACTGCCA
>CAVALT010000273.1:0-2706 GCA_963589455.1 Clostridiales bacterium | reverse complement strand
ACTGCTGCCTTTCCATCCAGGGATTTAGAGTAGTCCTCAAGTATAGCTGTCTCAGCTGCCATTCTGTTTATCGGATAGCTGCTGTCATAGATTCCAACACCTCCGGATAATGTGACTGCATCCAGGGTAAACCTCTTAAAAGCATTTCTGATATCAATGAAGGCATCTATTACATCATTCCAGGCTCCGGCAATGAATATGTCATCTCCTCCGGAGTAAACTATATCCACCTGACGGGATTTACCGTCGGACAGTACATCTGATTCTCCATTTTTCAGAATACTGTTAATATAGCACTTAAAAAAGAGTGACAGCTGTCTTGACAGCGCTGCAGTTCTTGACAGTGTTTCATATCTTCCTGATCCATCATTGCCCTTAAAACCATTTACAAAGGTATTTCCCAAATTGTCAACATCTGCCCTAAGTACAGCAATTCGCTTGATTCCCTTTGCCTTTAATGCAAGATCGCCAAAGGTATCACCCTTCACATTATAATTTCCAACCCATAGCTTTGTAGTTACGTGCTTTCCTGTATACATTTGATTTTTAGTATAGCTGCGCACATAATCATCACTGTTCATAAGGCTCAGAAGCTTTTCTTTTCCGCCTGCTAACAGGTACTTTTCTCCTGGAAGAGGCAATGCATCCTCTGGAGCATTCTGCATTACTGCAAAATAATCCTGATATAATATTGCACCGGAAAGCCTTTCCAATGCTGCACATATGCTGCAATGGCCATTATCATCAAGCTTTGCCGAACGTCTGCATATGGTACATTCTCTATCGCCTTTAATTTCTGCTGAATTAAGCATTTTTATATGAGAAGCGGTATATCTATGGCTCTTTCTCCCGGATATCTGTCTTGATATTGTCCTATATAGCTCGCTATAGCTTCCTTCAGGTACATTTTTCAGTTCGTTTGCACTGCATTCTGCCCAACCATCTGCCATAAACAGATCAGTTTCAAAATGCTTCATAAACCATAGATTAATCTCTTCAGTTTTTCTCTTTATTGAAGCCTTTACCGAATCTGTATTCGGAAGAAGCATATAGCAATGTCCTCCTCCTGAATATATCAGGCAGGATCTTGAAAGTTCAAGTTCCTCCAGAAGCTCATCTATAATATGCTCCATTATCATTTCCAGATAAAAGCTTCTTGCCCTCAGCCCCTTGAGTGCACCGCTGCTGCTGATTGTATATATAAAATTCTGAATACCGGATACATCCATGCTGTATAGGATAAACATTTTTCTTTCCCATATAGTTTTATCCTTATCTGTAAACAGCAGCTCCTTGAAATTATCTATATTATAATCCTTCGAATATCTGTATATATCCTCTGCTATTGCTGCAGTCAGCTTAACATGATCATATAGTGATATATCAGCAAGCTCTCTTTTGCTTGTTGATGATGGAATATACATTAGATTAGCCTCCATCACTGACAGAAGAGAATTTATGTATTCCTTACTGATATCGATACCTCTGATATTTTCCCTGATGTTAGCAGCCACACTTGTGTAAAACCCTGTATCCATTGCAATTTCTTTTGTTGTAGGATAATTGATCTCTGAATCAGGATTCATTACCTGTCTCTGGTAATGCGCTTTTTTGTTATTGCCGTTCAATATATTAAATACACTCTGAAGAGGAATGGTTTTATCAAATCCCTCCTCTGCATCCTCCGCCTCACGCCTGTCTGTGGCTGCTGCAACATTATCAGCAAAGTACGTTATATATGCAAGTGAAGCATCCTCAATATGAGCATTTTTCAGCTTTGCCCCATGATGATATCTAACACAGTTTAAAACTTCCGGGTCAAGATCTGGTCTCACTTCCTTCAGAAAATCATATCCGCTCTCGCTATGATTTCTCCCATCTCCGGCCCTATATACAACCTTTCCTATATCATGAAGCAAGCTTCCTATGATAAGCCTTATATGCCTGTCCGTCATCACTGTTTCCTCTCCTGTATCACTCTGACTGCGCCCATACCAAGCGATGTCTTTATTCCTATTCCTGAATACTCACTGAATTTCAACAGCATATTTGAGAAGCTGCACATTGTCTGCGTTCCGTTCAGCTTTAATGTCATTTTTCCTGTAAAGGCCGGTATCCTAATGCCTTCAAGGCTGAATAATGTGCTCCTGAGCTCGTACCGGTTTAACGATGTATATTGTGTAAGCTGCATGAGTGTTTCTTCATCTTTTACTGTATCATTAGCATTTGCAGCATCATATTTATTCATTATATTGGCAAATATGAGTCCGATATCCGGAAGGTTTATGTATCTTCCATTCATTTTGAAAGCAGTTGGGGTCAGTAACTGCAATGTTACATATCGCTCCGCTTTTTCTTTATAAAAGCAGTCTGCAAGCTCTCTGTCATTAAGCTCCGTATACTTTTTTTCCTCTATGCCGATGCTAAGATTTTTCTTATTCAGATATATACAATTTATCTTAAGCAGTGAATCCTTTATAAGAACATCACAAGCTTTTTCACTTAAGGTATTCACAATCCAATACCAGTCGTCTCCGCGCCGTTCTATGTGCTGAGAATACGGATGCAGCTTAGAGCTGTGAAGCTCATCTGCGTAATTTTCATCTATCAGTTGCATTAATACCCCATGAAACAATGATGACATCTGATATGACATATCGTCTGTTTTTGTCAATTTCATTTCAAGCTTAGCGAGCATATGATGTT
>CAVALT010000272.1:0-2713 GCA_963589455.1 Clostridiales bacterium | reverse complement strand
GCTTAGGAGAATTGATATTAAAGTGCTCACCGGCAAGTTCGTAAATATCGTTAGTAAGAGCATCGATCTGCACCTTAAGCTCTGCAGCATAGTCTGACAAAGCTCTGCGGTCAACTGCAATGCCGGTCTGCTCCATGGCATTAAGCGTATAAGCAAGCGGCAGCTCTATCTCCTCATACAGCTTAAGCATGCCGCTTTCCCGGAGCAAGGACATCAGCTGCTGATCTGAGAGATACGGTACGAGTGCAGAAAGTGCAGCAAGCTTAGCTGCATTTTGTTCTGACTCTGTATTATTGTATGCCTCAGGAACAGAGCTCTTTCCGATAAGCTCCTGTCTGCCAGGCAGTGCCTCTCCGAGATAAGCCGATGATATATCATCATAATCATAGCTGCTGCGGCCCGGATCCAGCAGATAGGCAGCTATCGAAAGGTCATGGATGAAGCTGTTTTTTTCAGCCGTTATGTGCTTAAGGCAGTCCTTAAGTCCAAGCACAGCCGTAATTCGGCTGCCCTCTGTCCGCTTTGACAAGAGCTCATTTACCTCAGACAGCAGCCTCTCTGCCGGATATTTCTCTCCACTGCTTATAACATAAAGACGGTCCTCCGGCATCGCAAGACCGATAATTGCCCGCTGTGATCCCATAAAGGCATCTGCATAAACAGAAAGACCTATAAGCTTTTCCTCTGCTGCATCCTTCAGAGCTGTCTGTGCAAGGAAGGGATCCTCGGTGCATTTCAGCTTATCAAGGTTGGACTTAAGCTTCTGCCTGCGTGCAGCGGCAGCTCCTGTAATCACACTGCCTGCAGCTGCATTTTCCGGATCAGCTGCAGCTTTCAGGTCAGATATACCCTTCAGGTCCGCTGTATTATCTCTGCTTCCGGCTGAGTCTGCCCCGGTTCCTCCAGCTGATGCTGCTGATGTTGATGCAGCTGAAGCTGATGCTAATGCAGATGACGCTGCTCCGGCATATACGGCTCCTGCTTCCGATGCATTTCCCGCTGCAAAATCCTTCTTAATTCCGGCCGTGCCTTCCTGAGCATCTGCTGAATGTGCCTTTGCTGCAGATTTTTTTGCAAATCTTACTGCAAGCGTCTTAAGCTCAAGTGCTCTGATCTTATCAAGAGCAGCCTCTGTATATATGCCGTCTGCATTGCCTTTGCCGGAGCCTGACGTAATTTCAGTCAGATCAAGCTCAAGCGGAGCATTAATGTCTATTGTCGCAAGCTTCTTTGAAAGCTCAGCAAGCTCATAATGCTCAGCAAAGGCCTTCTGTGCACGCGGCGGCTTGAGCTCCTCAAGATGTGCATAGGCATTTTCAATGGAGCCGTATCTTACGATAATGTCTGTTGCGGTCTTTTCACCCACTCCGGGAAGTCCCGGGATATTGTCCGAGGTATCTCCCATCAGGCCCTTAAGATCGATGAACTCCTGCGGAGTTACCTGATACTGTGCCTTAACATCCTCAGGATAATAAGGCGTGAGCTCGGTTTTGCTCCTGCCGGTGCGAGGCATAAGTATCTTGATATGCTCATCGCTCAACTGCAGCAGATCACGGTCTCCCGATACTATGGTGACCTCCAGGCCTGCAGCCTGCCCACGCTTGGCAGCAGTTCCGAGCAGATCATCCGCCTCATAGCCCTCCAGCTCAAGCACAGGGATATTCATTGCAAGAACTATCTCACGGATGAGCGGAACCTGCTCTAAAAGCTCTGCCGGCATAGGCTTGCGTGTTCCCTTATATTCAGGATACATTGCCGTTCGCTTAAGCTTCCTACGATCCAGATCAAAGGCAACCGCTATTGAATCAGCCTTTTCATCATCTATGCATTTGAATAAAATATTAAGGAATCCGAACACCGCATTCGTATGGAGGCCTGTTGAAGCCGTAAGCAGAGGCACGCCATAATACGCTCTCGATAACACACTGTGTCCGTCTATCAGAAGTAATCTGTTCATATATATTAAAATACCACTCTTAAAAATACGAAGCTCACCGCAAGCAGGGTCCAGAACAACAGGGTTCTGAATATATCGGAGAGCACTATAAGACGCTTTCTTGAGGCTATATATTCTCTTTCATTGGTAAGCTCATGCCTGTATGCTGAAGCAAGATTAAGCGAAGCACTCCTATCGTTCATCCTCTTCATGCCCTCCTGCACGATGAAATTAACCTCCAGCTCCTCGCCGCAGCTCCTGCAGCCGTTAAGATGCTCGAGGAAGCTGTTGAGCTCCTCATCATTAAGCGTACCCTTGATAAAGGCGTCTATGTCCTTGTTAAATGTAATACAGTCCATATTCTGAATTTTACTCTATAATCTGTCTCATAACAAGCAAGGCAATTTTTCTTTTCGGGAAATGCTTCCGTCCGTAGATTATGCTTAAGACTAAGCTAAGGCTTCCCGCCGCAGAATGCAGCTGTTTTATCTGCTTGCGCCCGATCCCCGAATGTGATATAAATTATAAGAATCACTTCTGCCGGTGTGGCGGAATGGCAGACGCACATGACTCAAAATCATGCGGGAAACCATGCGGGTTCGAGTCCCGCCACCGGCATACTATAATAAGGGGCACCGCTCATGCGGCAGCCCCTTATTCGTTTATCTATTCAACACCTGTCACAGTCAAATATTATGCATTCTTAATATCAATATAAGCTCTCACAGCCTTTACCAGATTGGAATAGCTGAGCTTAGCCGTATTAAGGCACAGATC